>DYDC01000103.1 GCA_020718125.1 Methylacidiphilum sp.
ACGACGAAGTCCAGCCGGGAGGGCTTGCGCGAGCAGGCCCGCCCGCGCTTTTTCTGAGAAACAGCAGACTCGCGTTGGGATGCGATTGAGACAGTCAGCAACGTGGCATGGGCTTCCAGCCCATGAAACCGAGTGGCATCGGCTTCCAGCCGATGTATACCATTCATCATGGGCTGGAAGCCCATGCCACGCCATGCCGCCAATTTTCGCGTGACCGACGCTTCGCTTTACACTTGAGCTTGGCTTGCGCCCAGCGGCAGGATGCGTAGAGTTGCGGCATGAAGCTCAGGCTCGTGGTCCAATTTGATCCAGCCGCGAAGCGATGGTCGGCCGTGTTTCCCGAACTCCCCGGCTGCGCCACCGCAGGGGACACGGAAGAAGAAGCGATCCAAAATGCCAAGGAAGCGTTGGCGCTTTGGTTCGAACCGCTGGAAGCCGATCTCGTCGCCGCCTGAACCGCTTCCTGCATTCCGCTTCCCGACGGCACATCCGTCAGCAGGCCCGCCGAGTGGATCTGACCATTGCGGCTCGCGCCCTCCGCGCTCGACAGATGCCAGCCAGTCCGGTAAGAGCAATGCCGAGGATTGCCTTGGCATGAAGCTGACCATCCATCGCGGTGCGAATCAGATTGGAGGCAACTGCGTCGAGATCGCCACCGACTCCACCCGCATCATCCTTGATGTCGGTTTGCCGCTGCCGCCGTTGAACCAGCCACCGCAGCCAAAGCGCGGACGAGTGACCGATGACGTCATCAAGGCCGTGTTCGACAAACCGCAGCCTGTGGCCGCCGTTTTGCTTTCTCACGCTCACCTCGACCACAGCGGCTTGCTCGATCACGTGCCGCCGGGCGTGCCGGTCTGGATGAGCAAAGGCACAAGCAAGATGCTGATGGCAGCGGAGATTTTTGCCAATCCGGAGAAGAAGCGCTTGGAAATAAACGAATGCGTGCTGCCTCCTCGCTCGCCGCAACGCATTGGTAACATCATGGTCACGGGCTACACCGTGAATCATTCGGTCTTTGGCGCGATGGCGTTCTTGATCGAGGCGGACGGCAAACGCGTGCTTTACTCCGGCGACCTGCGCCTCCACGGCCGAACGCAGGGCATGACAAAGGAACTCACTGCCGACGCGGCTGGCAAGGTGGACGTGTTGCTGATGGAGGGAACGCACTTCTCCGGCGACCGCGAACCAGGGCTGTCGGAAGAACAATTGGGAGAAGAAATCACCAAGGACATCCGTTCCGCACCCGGCTTGGTGCTGGCGTGTTTCTCGCCGACGCACTTGGACCGCTTCGTCACGTTTTTCCGTGCCACGAAGGCGTCAGGCCGGCTCTTTGCCGCGGACCACTACACGGCGTTCGTGTTGCACATGATCAACGGCGAGGTGCCGAGAAATCCGCATCCGTCCGCGAAAGAAGTCCGTGTCTTCGGCCCGCGAGGCCAGGCACGGATTCCAAAGGTCGCATCACGGTATGAGCACAACGAAATCAGCCTTGAGGACATTCTGCGCGAGCCGAGCCGCTACGTGATGATTTTCCGTCCGTCCATGCTCGGGAAAGATTTCAAAGGCAAACTGCCCGATGGCGTCCGCTGCATCTACTCGTATTGGACCGGCTATCTCGCCAAGCAGGACTTCCGAATCGCCCGCGCGAAGGTGGAAGAAGCAAGAGGCGTGTTTGTCGAACGCCACACCAGTGGGCATATTTTTGAACGTGATGCGGTAGAGTTCGTTGAAGATGTTAGCCCTCAATACATCATTCCAATTCACACGACGGACTCATATCGTTTTCGAATCCTCTTCGCGAATTCGGTATTGTTGAAAGACGGTGTTGTTTGGGAAGTGCCATGAACACGAGGAGAATCCGAATGAATACTATAGATTACTGCACTGCATCATTGGCAAAACGCCAGTCGAGTTTTTTTGACGCCCTGAGATGCCTTGCCTGCTCTGCGGTTAAGAAACCTGTGCCACGTGCCACTAAGCCAAAGCGGTTTTCTCCATCTGTCAGCGTAAAGAATCGGGGTGAGACCGCTTATCAACGCGCGCTCTATAGTTTCGATCACTTTCGCATCAATCCCCAGGGGCGCGAGGAATCGCTCGCTTGGGTGGATATGGAACTGCCGGTGACGTTTGGCAATCGCGGTCGGCGTCGGTGCGTTGATTTGATCGGTTGCGCCGAAACAGTCAAAGCCGCGCTTTGCGAGCTAAAATATCGCAATCCAAGGGCCGAATCGCGTCCTAGCGTGCTTGCTTCTTACGCTGTCCTTGAAGCGCTGATTTACTATGGAATTGTAGAAAGGGACCATATCCATCTCGATGAACACCGGGTATGGCGAGAAGAACAGAAACTGCGTTCCATTTGGAACTGGAAGATGGTTGCGGACAGCAGGACATGTTTTGTGATTGCCAACGAGAACTTCTGGCAAGAAGCCAGACGCAATGAGCCAGTTGGTCGAATTGGGGATCTTGTGAACGACATTCACGAAACGCTCGGCGTTAGGATGTTGCTCCTAGCTACACCAGACTACGATTTCTTCAACCCGGATGCTGTTCAAAACGGGAGATACGTGCCGGAAATCACTCATCCGAGGGAACCAGACTTGTGGAAAGATCCAATTCGCTAGAAGTGGAATTGGCACGTTAGACTGGGCCACATTCAATACTGAATTGGATGAACCTTCTATAAAGAAACTCTACTGCTTCTCTTTGCGCTCCATCCGTTGGCAAACTGTCGTTGGTGAAGTAGCGGCGGAACCGGAGGCACTCGTTTTCGCCAGCGTGGCGGATGGCGTTTTCGAAGCGCATGAAGTGATTCCACACGGTGCGGTAGGCGATTCCTAGCCAGAAGGCCGCCCTAGCTTGCTTTTGGCGGCAGGAAAACGCCTTGATCAGCTTCCACTCCACCATGCGCCGGTGGTAGCTCCACTTGCGGCGGCAGAGGGGGCACTGACGTTGGCGACGGTGGCTTTGGTGCGTCGGCCGGTGGCAATGCCAGCAAAGCTGCTTCTCCAGATGGCGCTCATACTCCTGCCACGTCATTTCCGGCAACTTTTGCCCTAGCTTCTGCACAATTCTGAGAAATCCTTTCGTATATCCATACCGGCACTTTTTGCGCCCACGCGAGAACACGATGCCTATAGAAGCCCGTAACCAGAAACCACAGATGAACGCAATAGAGAACTTCGCCCGCGCGCTGGTTTTGGCGCGGGATCGCCCTGCAGACCGACGGGCAATCATCGCCGAGGCGAAGCGGTGCGGCATCCGGTTCCTGCCGCCGCACGTGAACCATAGCGTCGGGATTGACCGGATCGAGGACAACGCGATCCGAATCGGGTTGCTGTTTGTGCCGGGGATTTGGAAGCCGTGGGTTGCCTTGGCGTGCATTTGGCGAGGGCAACAAGGCCGATTCAAGACGGTGCGATCGGTGCTTGGGCCGCCATCAGAACCCGATTCCCTTCCCGCGCAGTCGGCGGAAGGAAAAACCATCTTGCAGGCACTACACCGGGCCGGCGCTCTGCGCGGGCTACGGCCATGAGGATAACTGATTCACCAAAGTCTATGGAACACCATGGAGGTCTGTTGAAATGAGTCTGGTCACTGGAATCTGGGCTGAAAACGGCAACAGAGGGTTTCTGGATCTCACTATCCTCACAGGGCATGACGAGACGGACATCGAATGCCACGGCTATTACCTGAACCGGCAACAAACGGGGGAAATCGCCGCGGCCATGTGTCAGGCGCTGGCGAAGGGCCTCGGTGAGCCGAAGCCGAATCTCAACGATGGCTCCCCCTGCGAGGACTTCATGGAGCAGAGTGTCATCTTTCGATTTCCCAAAGAGATCATTGACATCGGAAAACCATCCGACTGGAAGTTGGTCCGGCGGATTGGAGCCGTAATAGGCATTACAACCCACTTCAAGGTGCCAGTTGAGATTGGCTTCGCGACGGAAGTCACCGCAAAACAGGCTCTGGATCGCCTCCTCGACAATCATCTGCACATCATCGAACTGGATTCGGAAGTGACCCGGATGATGGTGTGTGATGGGAAGTCCCTGCGCGCACAAGGACTGACGACTCAGGAAACGGATGTCCTGAACGCGAGATTTCGACGGCTGTCGGACTGGAAGTGGCGCGTGCGCGGCATGGTATGAACCAGAATCCGGAAAGCGATGGTCGGCCACGTCATGCTTTCACTGAGGCAGCTTTCGCAGGCTGGCGTCGTCCATCTGGAGCGCGTCGTCCGCGGCCTGATGATAGGCGCTGATGCTGAAGATGAGACGGCCCGCGCCGGGCGGCACGCGCACGAAGGTGGAGAGGCGCGTCCAGTCGCCGCTGCCGCCGGCGGGCAGGCGGTCCGCACGCTTCGGGGCCTTGGTGAGCCATTTGCCCGCCGCGTCCTGCCACTGGATGAGCAGTTCGGATTCGGCCTGCTTGCTGAGCTTGCCTCGCACATAGACCGACGCGAGATAGGTCTCGTCGGGCTTCACCGGCACTGACTGCAACACGCAGCTTGCCTCAGCGCCGCGAAGCACGACGCCATGCTTGTCGCTGCGCGCCGCGTCCTCGGTCCAGCGCAGTTCGCCGGGCGTGCCGGGGCGGAACCAGACGTTCCAGCCGGGCGGCGTCCGCTTCGCGTCCCAGTCAGCGCCGCCGCCCGTCTTGCCCGCGGCGACGCGCTCGAAGCCGGGGTTGGCGAGCATCTCGATGGCCTTCTCCGGATGCTCCCGCATCGCCAGCACGCCGCGCGCGGCCATCGCGGCATCGCGGTTCGCCGTCTGCCCGGCCATATGGCGCAGCGCGGCCTCCGCGCCGGGCTGGTCGCTGAGCCTTAGCAGCGCGCCAAGGACCGAGCCGCCGGGCAGGTTGCGCGCGCGTTCCTCGAACGCGATCGGCGCGGCGTGGAGCGGCTGCTTGTGGATGACTTCGCGGTTGAGCCTGTCCAGTTCGGCCTGCGCTTCGAGAAGCCGTTGCACGTCGGCGACAGTGCGCAGGTTCTTCTCGCCGTGATAGACCGCCGACCACAGTTCCGTCTGGTGGAACCCGTCGCTGTAGAGCTTCACGCGCTTCTGCACGGTCGCGTCATCGTTCGCGGCGGCTTGCTCCGCTTTCGCGAGCAATGCGCGGGCGCGCGCGCAGGTCTGCGGTGGCCAGAGGTCGAGCTGGCTCGCGTCGAAAAAGCCGGCCCACATGACGGTCGAGCCGGACGGGCGTTTCATCCACGTCTGCTCGCAAAACCGGAAGTAATCGCGCATCGGCCCCGCCGCCTTGCCGAACAGGTCGCGGCAGAACTCGTCCACGAGCCGGCTGGCGCTCTGGTTGACGTTCCAGAGCAACTGCGACGCGACCCACGCCTTCGGCCCGTCGAGCGACCACGTCGAGTAGATCTCCGCGTAGAACGCGCGCACGCCGGTCTTGTGGGCGAACTTCAGGCTCTCGCCGGTCAACTGCGTGAAGAGGCGCGGCGAGATGAAGCCCGCGCCGTAGTAGTAGTCGTAGATGCCGACGACGGGCACTTTCCAGCACCACGCGCGGATGAGCTTCTGGTCGCCCTCGCGGATGGCGCGGTCGGTCCAGTTGGCGCGGCCGGCGGTGAGGTAAGGGATGACGCGCGGGCTGACCTCGAACGCCGGCGGCGGCTCGGTGACGTGATAGGCGAGGCAGCCGAGGTATTTGTCGGGATGGGTCGCCGCCAGCCCGGCGGCGACGCGGTTCATGAATGTGTAGAACCGGTTCGAGTAGTTCGGCAAGCCGCGCGGCGTCTTCTGCTCCTTCGGGTCGGCCGGGTCGAGCGCCTTGCACTGCGCGCATTCGCAGAAGCCCGCCGCGGCGGTGTCGTTCATGCCGAGCGAGAAGCTGCTCGCGTCGGGATTCGCGTCGAAACACTCCCGCGCGACCTGCGCGGCGTGGTGGGCGACTTCGGGATTGGCGAGGCACGGCTGCCAATTGTGCGCGTTGTCGCTGGCGGGCCGGAATCGCTTGCCTTTGATCTCCGGGAACCATTCCGGGTGTTTGTCGAACAGCTCCGACGGCTTGAAGACGTTGAGCAAGTTATGGTGGAAGCTGTAACGGCCGCGGCAGAGGTTGTGGCGCTCCCACACGCCGCGGTCGAAGGGCGCCGCCGAACTCCACAACCGCGAGTGGAACGACGGCTCCTCGCAGTCGGCGATCCTGCCGACGCCGAAGCTCGCCCGGCGCGGCACGACCTCGCCCAGTTCGGTCGGGAAATACCAGCGCGCGCCGCCGTATTTCTGGAGGAACCGATACACGGCGAACTCCGTGCCGTGCGGCTTGCGACCGGCGAGAACAAGATGCGGCCCGCCGTCCGCCTCCTCACGTCGGCGGCTACACACGGCCATGACAAAGCCGTCCACGTCGAGTTTGTCGAGGTCCAGCCCAGCTTTCTCGACGAACGCATTGCGGCCGACGTGGATTGTTGGCGCGCCAGCTTGTTCGCCGACGGCCAGTTTCGCGCCCGTCATCTTCTCGACGACGCGCTGGAGTTCGGAGACGGCGCGTTTCACCTCGGCAGGCGCGTTGGCAGCGGGCGGCGCGATGACGGCACGCGGCAGGCCGGACTCGACGATGGGGAACACGATAGTGGCGGCAAGAACGAGGGTGAGCATGGCGCCAGTTTCTACGCCTTGCCGCGGGCGGTTTCAATCCTCGACCGCAAGCTGGCTGCGGTGTAGTTTCCCCGCACTTTCTCTGAAAGGACATGATCATGAGCACGCCGGCTTCGGAGCCTGTCAAGTATCGCTTCTCGTTTGGCCCCTGGAACATCAACGAAGGCGCTGACCCGTTCGGCCCCGAAACCCGCAAGCCCGTCGCATTCGCCAAGAAGCCGCCTTCACCGCCGCGCGCGACTACGAACGGCTGGAGCGGTTCATCGTCAGCCACCCGATGGGCAAACACTGAAGCGGTGACCGTGCGAGTCACCGGCGTGCAAGCAGACGGAACGGCCGGTTGGATGTTCCCATCTCTTGCATTAGCATGAGGACGAGATGAAAGACTGGTTGAGATCACCGCGATTGATCTGGTGGATGTTGTTGTTGGCGGCAGTGATTCGTTGCGGCTATGCATTGCGCCCGCCGCTGGATGAACGCGACGCGCCAGTCCCCGGCCCTGCAAGATGAGTTCCTCACGGATGTCCGCTCTCCATTTCAACCTGCTGCAAGCCGCCCTCATCCGGCGGTTCGTGCTCTGGAACGGTTTTCCAGCCGTCTTGCAGATGGTCATGTTGGCGGTCTATCTCGCCTTGGCGGTGATCGGCTGGAGCCACCTGACACCGCCGGGCGTCAACGCCAAGCTCTACGCCAAGGCCAATCTCGTGAACCTCCTGATCTGGGGCCTCTGGTGGCCGGCCATCATCTGGGTCACGGTGTTTCTGGGCCGCGTGTGGTGCACCGTCTGCCCGCTGGAACTGGTCTCGAGCTTCGCCGGGCGCGCCAGCCACAGGCTCGGCCTCCGGCAACGACCGCTCGGCGGCTGGCTCGCGCGAGGCGGCCTCGCGGTCTGCCTCTTCGCGCTGCTGCAACTGCTCGTGCCCGGCGTTCAGATTCATCGGATGCCGCACTACACCTCGATCTTCCTCTGGGCCTCGCTGGCGGGCGCCGTGGTCGTCGGCCTGCTGCTCAAGGACCGCGCGTTCTGTCGCGGGTTCTGCCCGGTGTCGCTGCTGCTGAACGCCTACGGCCGCGGCGGCATGATCGCCGTCCGCGCCGGCCCGCACTGCGCTGCCTCGGGCGGTCCACGGTGCCCCTCGTCGTTGAACCCGCCGAAACTCGACAGCAACCGCGACTGTCTCGTCTGCGGCCAATGCCTGAAGGCCGGCGGGCCGGACGACATGCAACTGCTGCTGCGCGCGCCCTTCAGCGCCGCCGACGCGCGCGAAGCGGTTGCCTCCTGGCCGTTGACGATCTTCGTCATGGTCGTATCCGGCTTCGTCACGTATGAACTCTGCGGCGTCTGGAAGGCCGCCGAGCCGGTGTTTCTCTGGGCGCCGAAGCAGGCCAGCGCCGCGCTCAATGCCGGGGCCGCGGCGGGCTGGATTCAGGGGCTGTGGATCATCGCGGTCGTGCCGCTGTTGCTGTGGCTCGTGCTCGGCTTGGTCACGCGCGCGCTCGGCGGCGCGGCGTCGCTGGGCGAGGCATGGCGGCGGCTCGCGCTGCCGATGGCCATCGTCGTCGCCGCAGGCCACGTGTCGAAAGGCCTGGAGAAGTCCACCTCTTGGATCGGTTTCCTGCCGCACGCGTTGCGCGAACCGACCGGCGTGGACACGGCGCTCCGGATGACCGCGGAGACCCTGCCGCAACCGCCCGCGTGGCTGTCACCGCCGGCGTTGTCGGCGATCACGATGACGCTGATGGCACTGGCGGTGTTGCTCGCCTTCCGCGAAGCGCGGCTGGCGGATGCGGCGGGATTCCGCCGCCGGCTGCCGGCCATCGTGCTGCTGGGCGGATTCCACCTCTTCCTGGTCTACTGAAGTCAAACCGCATCGGCCCGCCGAAGAACATGCGGGCGCAACTTGACACACGCGCCACGATCAAGTCCCAGAGGGACGGACGAGAATAGCCCGGCACTTTAGTGCCGGGAACGCCGCCCGTGATGGCAGAGTC
>DYDC01000104.1 GCA_020718125.1 Methylacidiphilum sp.
CCGCCACCAGACCCGCCAGACGCCGCGCGAGTATCGCGAGCATTACCGGCGGCTGTAGGTTGGGTCAACATACTGGCGCGCATGAACTCAACACGCCTTGCGAATTTCGCAATCCTCGCCAGTCTGACGCTCGCGCCGCTGGCGTCCGCTGCTGATGCGACGCCGAAGCGGCTCAAGCGCGCGGACAGTTTCCTTGGCATCCACTTCGACTTCCACGCCAACAGCGACTGCACCAACGTCGGCGCGAACACCACGCCGGTGATGGTCGAGGAGATCATCAATCTCGTGCGGCCCGACTACCTCCAGGTTGATTGCAAAGGCCATCGCGGCTTCTGCAGTTATCCGACGAAGGTCGGCCACCAAGCGCCCCGCATCATCGGCGATCCACTGCGCGTCTGGCGCGAGGTCACGGCGGCGCACGGCGTCGGGCTTTACATGCACTACTCGGGGGTGTGGGACTCCAAAGTCGTCAAGGAGCATCCCGACTGGGCTGCCATCAACGCCAACGGTTCCAACAACACCCGCGCCACCTCGTTCTTCGGCCCCTACGCTGAAAAGCTGCTCATCCCGCAACTCCGTGAACTCGCCGGCGACTACGGCGTGGACGGCGTGTGGGTGGACGGTGAATGCTGGGCGTCGGTGCCGGATTACGGCGCGGCGGCGCTGGCGGCGTTCCGCAAAGCCACCGGCATTACCAACGTGCCGCGCAAGCCGGAAGACCCGCACTGGCACGAGTTCCTCCAGTTCAATCGCGAGATGTTCCGCAAGTATCTGCGCCACTACATCGCCGCGGTGAAGAAGACGAACCCGCGTTTCCAGATTTGCAGCAACTGGGCCTTCACCGACCACATGGCCGAACCGGTGAGCGCGCCGGTGGATTTTCTGTCGGGCGATTATTCGCCGCAAGACAGCGTCAATTCCGCGCGGCTCTCGGCGCGTTACCTTGCGCGCCAGGGAAAACCGTGGGACCTGATGGCGTGGAGCTTCAGCACCAAGCCCACGCGCGCCCAGAAGACCGCCGTGCAGTTGCAGCGCGAGGCCGCCGTGGTCCTCGCGATGGGCGGCGGCTTCCAGGCCTACTTCAAACAGAAACGCGACGGCTCCATCTACGACGAGCAGATGCCCGTGATGGCCGAGGCAAGGTCGCTTGCACGAGTTTCAACGGGCAGACTTATCTGCGCGAACGCCCGGAGTCGTTGCGGCGTTCGTTGAACGACCTGACGTGCCAACTCTTCCCGAAGCCGATGGTGGAAGTGAAAGGCTCCAACGACGTGGACGTCTGCCTCGCGCGCAACCACGGCAAGCTCCTCGTCAACCCCGTCAACACTGCCGGCCCGCACAAGACGCAATCCATCCTTGAAACCATCCCGCCCGTCGGCCCGCTCGATGTCACCATCCGCCTGAACCGCAAGCCCGCTGCGGTCACGCTCGAACCCGGCGCGCGTCCCGTGGCGTGTGACTACCGCGACGGCGAACTGCGGCTGACAATCCCGAAGGTGGAGATTCACGAAATCGTTGCCGTGCAGACGAGGTGACTCGTAGCCGCCGACGTGAGGAGGCGGACGCGTTGTCAGCCGAAGCACTTCCGCCTCCTCACGTCGGCGGCTACGACGAACATTCCGAAACATCCGCGACTAAGCTCGACGTGCCGAAACATGTGCCTCGCGATACTGGCGGGGGCTGGAGTGTTCGAAGGCGCGGAACACGCGGTTGAAGTGCGTCAGGCTGTTGAAACCGCAGGCGAAGCAGATGTCGGTGATCGTCTTGCGCTCGTCCATGAGTTGCTTCTTCGCCTCGGCGACGCGACGGGCCTGGACGAAGCGCGTGAAGCTGGTTCCGGTGGTTTGGCGGAACACATGCGAGAAGTGGGCCGGCGCCAGGCAGGCGTGGCGGGCCGCGTCGTTGAGACAGAGCGACGCGTCGCGGAAGCGGCTCTCCACGAATTCACGGCCGCGCCGGACTTCGACGCGTTCCAGTGTCGCCTCCAGGTTCCGAATCCTTTGGGCGCTTTCGCAAAGCTGCCGCGCAAAGAGTTCCAGCAGCCGCATGACACTGGCGAATTGTTTCCGCGGCATGTAGATGGCGCGGTCGTAGGCGGCGCGCAGGTCGCGGGTCGGCGCTTTCAGCCAAGCGAGCCGTTTCCGCAGCCGCCGGAACGCCGCGGGTGATTTTGGCTCGCGCAAGACCTGCCCGCTGAAAATGGCCGCCACGTGGCGGCCCAAGGCGAAGATCGGGACGGAGACGTCCTGGAAGCCGGCGTGACAAAAGTAAAATTGTGACGCGCCCGATTTTGCCGCGAGCGACTGATGCCGCTGGTTGCATGCGAGGCAACGGCGCAGCCCGGCGCTGTCCGCGCGAATCAGCCGGCACACCGGATTCCATTCTGTCTCCGCAATCTTGCGCCGGACAACCCCGCTCTCCGACCTCAACCCCATGGTCAAACCTGTCAACCTGTGCAAGATCGCGGTGAACTCGGTCAATTCCGGCGAGTTCGCCATGTGGTCGAAATCCATGTTTGTGATCTGGTCTGTGTTCATGCGTGGCAGTAACTGGCGCGGGTCTTGAACTATCACGCAAGAAATGTAAAACAAAACGAAAAGGATGTTGAGACGTTTTTTGCGTCCTGTGAGATGTTGGGCACATGAAGATGAAGATTAGCCGCCGCCATTTCCTTGGAGCCACTGCCGCTTCCTTCCTGTGCGCCGCCGGGCTGGCTGGCTTTCCCATGTTGTGGCCGGCTGACGCGCTGGCGAAGGACACGAAAGTGGTGTTGCTGGCCGGCGTGAAGAGCCACAAACCCGGCGAGCATGAATACGAAAAGACGCTGGACCTCTTTCGGCATTGTCTGGACACGGGGTTGAACGTCCGGCACGTGATTGTCGAACTTCACACCGGCGGCTGGCCGCAGGACGAGAAGACGCTTGACGACGCCGACACGATTGTCATCTTCAGCGATGGTGGCAGCAAGTCGAACGAATCTCCGCTCGTGACGGGCAACCACATGGCGGCGCTGGAAAAACAGATGCGGCGCGGTTGCGGCTTGGCGCTGATCCATTGGACGCTCAATCTGCCTTCGAAGATCGGCAACGAAACGTTTCTGCGATGGATTGGCGGCTTCAAGGACTACGAAACTCTGGCGAGGCCGCTTGGGGAACCGTTCCGGCCCAGCGACTGGTCGAAGCAGGCGGCGCATCCGATCTGCCGCGGGTTGAAACCGTTCGAGATGCCGGAGGACGAGTATAGGACGCCGGAGCGGCTGCTCTCGGACAAGCCGGGTTTCGCGCCGATCCTGCCGTTCCCCGGCAAGCCGGGCGCGCCGATGTGGGCGTGGGCTTGGGAGCGCGAGGATGGCGGGCGCGGGTTCGGCTACGGCGGCGGGCACAAGCACGCGATCTGGGAAATCGAGGACCTGCGCAAGGCGATGCTCAACGCGATCCTCTGGACGGCGAAACACAACGTGCCGAACGACGGCGTGATTTCGTCGCTGCCGGTGGCCGCCACGACACCGCCTGAGCCGGTGTTCGTGCCAATCAAAATTGACGGGCCGGTGCAGGACCCCTCCATCGGCAGCTATTGGTATGGGCCGTTCAACGAGTCGTGCTCGCTGGTGGATGTCAACGGCGACGGGTTGATGGACATCACGTGCGGCGTGAACTGGCATGAAAATCCCGGTCCGCGCGGCGGCAAGTGGACGAAGCACGCCTGTTACTTCGTTGACGCCTGGAAACGAAACTTCCTGCACGGCCATTGCCATGAATCAGCGGTGGACGTGAATCGCGATGGCTTCGTGGACGTCGTCAATTCAGGCTACCAGCCGGACATCGCAGGCGTGCTGTGGTATGAACATCCAGGCCGGCGCGGCGGCAAATGGAACGTGCATCGTCTTCATGCGTCGCCCTTCGTCGAGGGCGTTCTGCCGGCCGACATCAACGGCGACGGCCACGCGGACCTCGTCGTGAACCACTTCCGCCGATACGGTGGGGCCGAGGGCGAAGGTTCCGTCGCGCGGGTGGAGCCGATCGTCTGGCTGGAGTCCATCGGCAAGGAGCCGTGGCTCGTCAAGCATGTCATCGCGTCCGAAGCCGACGATCACGGCGTCGGCATAGGCGACATCAACGACGACGGCCGCCCCGACGTGGTCAACAAGCATGGCTGGTATGAGGCTCCGCCGAAGCCTGCGCAGGAACCGTGGCGTTTCCACGACGATTTCGAGATGTTGTTCCGTTCCTCGCTCCCGATATTGGTGACGGATGTGAACGGCGACGGGCTGAACGATCTCATCGCCGGCAACGGCCACGGCTACGGCCTGTATTGGTTCGAGCAGAAGCTGCGCGACGGGAAACGGACGTTCGAGCGGCACGCCATCGAGGAGCACTACGGCGAGTTCCACACGATGACGCTGGACGACGTGAACGGCGACGGCAAACCCGACCTCGTGACGGGCAAACGGCTGCTCGGCCACGACGGCCGCGACGAGGGCGAGTGGGACCCGCTGTTTCTGTTCTGGTATGACATCCAGGGCGGCAAGTTCGTGCGGCACGTGATCACGTTCAACAACCTCCAGTTCTATCCGGGCCACGAGAACGCCAACGAGCCGCCGCAGTTCGCGCCCAGCACCGGCATGAAGATCGTCGTCGGCGACATCAACGGCGACGGCAAGCCCGACATCGTGGTGGCCGGCCGCGGCGGGCTGTATGCTTTCGTCAACCGCGGCTTGACGCCGCGCCCGAAATCCATCAACCCAAAGGTGCCGCTCATCGGCGAGAAATGCCCGGCCACGAAACGCGCAGCAAAATCTCCATGACCGTTTGCCGCCGTTGACGCTGCCCGCCGCTTTGGCCTACACTGCACGACATGGCTGGCTCAACCACTTTTGAATCCTTCCAAGCTGAGATCAAGCGTCTCGTTGAGAATTTTGGCAAGAATCTCGATTCCTACAAGAGCACTGACTACGACGAGGCGAGCCTACGCCAAGAATTCCTCAATCCCATGTTCCGCGCGCTTGGCTGGGACATTGAGAACAAGGCCGCCCTGATTCCCAAACACCGGGAAGTCGAGATCGAGAGTCGCACGCAGATTGGCGGACGCCAAAAGCGAGCCGACTATCTTTTCCGCACTGAACGCGTGGATCGTTTCGTTTGCGAAGCGAAGAAGCCCGCCGAGGAACTTCAGACCCGCTATTCCTTCCAAGCGAAACGCTACGCTTGGAACAAAGGCCTCCCGCTCGCTGTTCTTAGTGACTTCGAGGAAATGAAGGTATTCGTCGTTGGCGGGAAACCCTTCGCGGACGAACCCGATGTTGGGTTGTGGAAGACTTGGCACTTTCAGCAGTATCTCGACCACGCGCGCGAAATCTGGGACTTGCTCGCGCGCGAACGCGTCGCGGTCGGCAGCATTGACCAACTGCTCGAATCGCTCCCAAAGAGACCGGCCGGCAAGGGCAAGGCCAAGCAGCAGTGGCTTTTCAAGCTCGACCGCTCCCGCGCCCTCGACGCCGACTTCCTCAACTTCCTCGACGAAGCCCGCCGGGAACTCGCTTCCGATCTTCTGAGCCATAACGACCGTGCCGACCTCCTCGAAGGAGTGAAACTCAACGAAGCTGTCCAGCGCATCCTGGATCGCATCCTGTTTCTGCGCATTTGTGAAGACCGCGACATTGACACCGGCACCCGGCTCGATTCCATCTACGAAACTTGGCGGCGCGCTCACGAGCCGGAAGGCGGCGGACGAATGCGCCAGCAAGACCTTCAGGTGATGGAACCGTCAGCCCATTATGGCGGCAGTGGCCTCCGCGCGCCAAAGGGCACGCTCTGGCACGCGCTCGCCTGCCACTTCCGGGCGCTCGACCGCCGTCCGCCGAGCCACGCGCCGTTCTTCAACGGCAACATCTTCAAGCCTCACTTTAGCGAGGAACTTGTTGTCAGCGATGAATGGCTGGCACATTTCATCACCGAACTGAGCGACGAGGAATCACCGTATCTGTTCAGCGAAATCCCGGTCGAAATCCTCGGCACCATTTACGAGCGGTTCCTCGGCAAGATCGTTCGCCCGCACGGACGCGGCGTCACCATCGAGGAAAAGCCGGAGGTGCGCAAAGCGGGTGGCGTCTATTACACCCCGCGCTACATCGTTGAATACATCGTCGAGCAAACCGTCGGCAAACTCCTCGCGGGCAGGAAATCGGAGGACGCCCTCAAGCTCCGCATCCTCGACCCCGCGTGCGGCTCTGGCAGCTTCCTCATCTGCGCCTTCGAGCAAGTCTGCGATCACTGCCAGCAATGGCTGACCGACCACCCCGAACACCGCAAGAAAGACTGGTGCTGGCTGGACGAGAAGGAGAACGCTGTCCACCTCAGCACGAAGGCCAAGCGCCGCATCCTCTGCCAGACGATCTACGGCGTGGACCTCGACCCGCAGGCGGTGGAAGTCACTCAGCTTTCGCTCTACCTCAAAATGCTGGAGGGAGAGAACCGCAACACTCTGGAGCGCGAGCGCGAGCTGTTCGGCAACGACGAGGCGCTGCTGCCGCCGCTCCAGGACAACATCAAATGCGGCAACTCGCTTATCGCCTCCGACTTCTCGCTCGTGCCCGACGACCTCTTGCGCGTGCACGCCTTCGACTGGAACGTCGGCTTCCGCGACATCATGAAAACCGGCGGCTTCGACATCGTCGTCGGCAATCCCCCTTACATCCCGATTGAAACGATGGAGGAAGATGAGCGTGCGTATTACCAACGCTCCTATCCTCAGATCGAAAGAAAATTCGACACGGGCGTAGTTTTTATTCTGCGAGCTCTTGGGCTGATTAAACCTTCTGGTCGTGTCGGCTACATTTCATCCATCACTTGGGAAACCGGGGAGAATTTCGCGAAATTGCGCGAACTCATGTTCGCTCAGCGCGGCGTTGAAGAAGTCGTCAATCTTCCTTTCAATACCTTTGCCGACGCCTACGTTGACACAGGCGTTTACATCCTCAGCGGGAAGCCAACGTCGGAATACCGCATCTATCGCTACTCGAAGAAGGCGAAGATTGAATCTTTACGGGATGCTCAACCGGTCAGTGTGCCGACGAGTCTCGTCACTGCGCCAGAGTTTCGCCTCGTCCTCGACCCCAATGCTCAACGGATTCTGATTCGCGCCGCAACAAACCCAGGCTTTAAGCCGCTCGGTGAACTCACCAAATCTACGCAGGGTTTGGCGGCGGATAGATTTCAGCGAGCCACCTCGCCAAAGTCATCTGAGTGGTATCCATTCGGCGAGCAGGCACAGGCATACCGCTACGATTTCGCTGTTGAAGAGCGCAGTTACGCTTACATGCGCGACAACCCGTCACTGAAGCCGTTCTACGAAACCGAGCCGAAGATCCTGATTCGGCGCATTATCAATCGCCAAGATCGCCTCGACGCTTGCTATTGCGACGAGCGAATGGTTTTCAAGAAGGACATCAACCCGTTTGTCCTGACAGTGGAGAAGCCGAATCCGAAGTTCGTCCTTGGAATCATCAACAGTCGGTTGCTTTCTTATCTCTACGTCAACACGTCTGCGATTGCGACCAAGGACGATTTCCGGCAGACGACTTTGGCCGAGCTGCGGCGACTTCCCATTCCTTTCCCCGATTTCGAGAAAAGAGCGGACAAATCCCGCCACGACCGGCTAGTAGGTTTGGTGGACAAGATGATGGCGTTGATGCCCAAGCTGCGCGCGGCTAAAACCGACTCCGAGCGCCAGACGCTCCAGAATGCCGTCACCGCCACCGACCAGCAAATTGACGCGCTGGTCTATGAGCTTTACGGACTGAGCGATCAAGAGAAGGCCATGGTTGAGAGGGCTGCCACATGAGCCTAAACGATTGGAAAACGGTAGCAGACATCGTGCAAGCCATTGTTACCGTTGGGGCTATCGGCCTGGGTGGCTTTTGGACCTACCGGGCTTTTGTTAGAACGCGGCAACGCTTTCCTCGTGCCAATGTCTCACAGAAGCAATCGCACTGGCCAATTGACGACGCGTCATTCTTGGTTCGCGTTACTGTCGTTGTAGAGAATGTCGGCGACGTTCTGCTGTCCCCCGCTCGTGGTTTTACACGAGTTCAACCTCGCAGGAGGAGACGAGAATGAGAAACATGCTTTTGGCCGTAGCGAACACCTCCAACTGAAATCAAAATTCTCATCCGCCAAACGGAACCGGAGCCAATCATGAAACAGAAAACACAAATCAGCCGCCGAGGGTTCGTCAAGCAACTCGGCGCAGCCGGCGTCGGCGTATTGGCCGCACCGCTTATTCTCCCGTCGCGGGCGTTCGGCGCCGCGTCGCCCAATACGAAGCTCAACATCGCGGTGATCGGGACGGGGATTCGCTCGCTCCATCTGATTCAAGAGGCGCTCCGGCAAGGCGGCAACATCGTTGCCCTCTGCGACGTGGACGCCGCGCAGATTGCGGACACGCAGAAGCAGATCGCCAAGAAGCTGCCGGACATCGGCGCCGCGGCGATGGCGAAGGTCAGGGTCTATGACGACTACCGGAAGTTGTTGGAGGCGGAGAAATCGTTCGATGCGGTGATGATCGGCACCGGCAGCCGCTGGCACGCGCCGTTGA
>DYDC01000105.1 GCA_020718125.1 Methylacidiphilum sp.
GCGATAGCCAGTAGCTATTGCAACACTTGAACGGTTTGAGATTCAACAGGTTAACCATTCCATCCTCAATGCTTCCCCCACAGAAACAAGGGTTCGTTGACCATGAAATGGTTGGGATTGCGCGATTGGCCGGCGGTTCAGGTGTTGCAATAGCCGGTAGCCTGCGCGGGCACTAAAGGGCACCTCCGGTAACTCTTTGCTGGCGCAGCGGCGTTGTAGGCCGCTTCTGCGAAGCGGCGAATTTATCAAGAGTTTCGCCGACTCGCAGAGTCGGCCTACAACGAATTTCATCTGGCGAATAGTTACCGGAGGTTCCCTAAAGTGCCGGGCTATTCTCGTCCGTCCCTCTGGGACTTGATCGTGGCGCGTGTGTCAAGTTGCGCCCGTTGCCGGGAGGTTCTGTCTTCCGCTTTCCACCTTTCTCCGATAGTCTGCCGCCATGAGCACCTTTGGAATGCCTCAGTTTCCTGTGGCCCGGCCCCGCCGCCTGCGCGCGACGGCGGCGCTGCGCCGGCTGGTGCGCGAGACACGAATAACCGCGGACGGATTGGTGCTGCCGCTGTTCGTCCGGCCCGGCAAGGGCGTGCGCAAGCTCATCGCCTCCATGCCCGGCAACTTCCAGCTTTCCGTGGACGAACTGGTGAAGGAGGCGCACTCCGTTCACAAGCTCGGCATCCCGGCGGTCCTGCTCTTCGGCATTCCCGACAAGAAGGACGAGAAGGCCAGCGGCGCTTATGCGAAGCACGGCATCGTCCAGACCGCCGTGCGCGCCGTGAAGGCCGCCGTGCCGGAACTGCTCGTCATCACCGATGTCTGCAACTGCGAATACACCAGCCACGGCCACTGCGGCATCGTCCGCCGCCGCCGCGACGGCGCGCTCGACGTGGACAACGACGCCACGCTGGAACTGCTCGCGAAAAGCGCCGTCAGCCACGCCGAGGCCGGCGCGGACATCGTCGCGCCGAGCGACATGATGGACGGCTGCGTCGCCGCCATCCGCCGCGAGCTCGACAAGGCTGGTTTCACGAACACGCCCGTCATGAGTTACGCGGCGAAGTTCGCGAGCGGCTTCTACGGGCCGTTCCGCGACGCGGCGGAGAGCTTGCCGCAGTTCGGTGACCGGCGCAGCTACCAGATGGATTACGCCAACGGCGACGAGGCGTTGCGCGAGGTGGCGCAGGACATCGCCGAGGGCGCGGACATTGTGATGGTGAAACCGGCGCTGGCCTATCTCGACCTTGTGCGCCGGGTGAAGGAGCGGTTCGGCTATCCGACCGCCGTTTACAGCGTCAGCGGCGAGTTCTCGATGGTGAAGGCCGCCGCGAAGAACGGCTGGCTCGACGAGCGCGCCATCGTGAGGGAGATCATGACGGCGTTCCGGCGTGCGGGGGCGGACATCATCATCACCTACTGGGCGAAGGACGTGGCGCGCTGGCTGGCCGCGTGAGGCGGAAATCCGAAGGTCGAAGACCGAAACCTGAAACAAATCCGAAGTCCCGAAAGCGGAGACTCTGGACTTCCGCGTTGCAGCAACGATACTCCTGCCGGCTTTCCGTCTGGAACTACTTGGAAATCGCACTGGAATTATTTGCGACAGGACTGTTACAATTCGCGTGACGGATGAGCAGGCGGTTCGCCCCGATGGACGGGCGTTCCCGTGCGGAACAAACAAGGGCAAACAGGAACGTGAGCACAGCACCACATCTGGAAGCGGCGTTGCAGCGGGACATGGACATCATTCGCGCCAAGGTCACGGAGATGTCCGCCCTGACCGAACAGGCGCTCACGAAGTGTGTCGAGGCGCTGGGGGAACGCAACCGCCAGATCGCCTACGCCGTCATCCTGCGCGATCTTTACGTGGACGAATTGGAGAAGGAGATTGACCGGTTGTGCCTGGAGTTTCTGGTGCGGCAACAGCCGGTGGCCGGCCTGCTGCGGTTCGCCTACGCGACGATCAAGATCAACGCCGAACTGGAAGGTGTGGGCGACTGCGCCGAGGGCATCGCGCGGCAAATTCTCAAGCTGAACGACAAAACGATGCCGGTGCCTGTGGAGCGGTTCATCGAGATGTCGAACCTGACCATCCCGATGCTCCACGACGCCACGCGGGCGTTTCTCAGCCAGGATGCCGAGCTGGCCAGGAAAACGATCGAGATCGAGGACGCCGTGGATGTCCTCAAGAGCAAGCTCAACACGGATCTGGTGCACCTTTACCGGGAGCACAAACTGCCGTTCGACGCTCTCAATCCGCTGAGCACCATCGCGCGCCGCTTCGAGCGCGTTTCCGACCTCGCGCGCAACATCTGCATGGAGGTGCTCTACATGTGCACCGGCGAATACGCCAAGCACCCCGGCTCGGAGGTGCTGCGGATGTTGTTCGTGGACGAGCACAACGCCTGTCGCAGCGTCATGGCCGAGGCGATCGCGAACTCGCTGAACCTGCCGCGGTTCGTGTTTGCCAGCGCTGGTCTCGATCCGGGACCGATTGAACCGGCTACGATTGCTTTCATGAAAGAGAAGGGCTTGGACATCTCCCGCATGGTGCCGAAGGCCCTCAACCAGATTCCCCACCTCGACCACTATCACGTCATCGTCGGTCTTGACGAACGGGTCAAGCGCGTGTTCCCGCAGCGCCCGCGCAAGGGCGTCTATCTCGACTGGAGCGTGAAAGACCCGTCCAAGATCGCGGGCCATCCCGCCCATGTCCGCGCGGCCTACGAGGACACGCACCGTTTCATCCAGGCCAACCTCCGCGATCTCATCGAAGCCATCCTTGGAAGCCAAAACCCACAACTGACATTCAGCGTATGACCAAGAAACACACTTTCACCTCCATCCTCTGGCTCGGCAGCGCAATGACCGCGGCCGTCTGTCTCTTCCAAGCCGGCTGCGGCAAACGCGAGTCCGGCGGCGCGGCTGACGCCGCGGGCAAGGTCACCATCCAAAACAAAGGCTCCGACACGATGGTCAACCTCGCCCAGGCTTGGGCGGAGGAATACAAGAAGGTCGCGCCTGCCGTGGACATCGAGGTGTCCGGCGGCGGCTCTGGCCAGGGCATCGCGGCGCTGATCAAAGGCACCGTTGACATCGCCAACTGCAGCCGCAACATGAAGCCGCAGGAGATCGAGCAGGCCAGGAAAAACACCGGCAAGGAGCCGAAGGAGTTTGTCGTCGGCCACGATGCGCTGGCCGTCTATGTCCACAAGGACAACCCGATCGATGAGATCACCTTCGAACAGCTTGCCAACATTTACGCCGAAGGCGGCAAGATCACCAGGTGGTCCGGACTGGGTGTGAAGCTGCCCGGCGGCGACGACATCGTCCGTGTCAGCCGCCAGTCGAGTTCCGGCACCTACGAGTTTTTCCGCGAGCACGTGCTGGACAAGAAGGACTTCAAGCTCGGCTCGCGCGACATGAACGGCTCCAAGGAGGTTGTCGAGTTGATCGCCGGCACACCCACCGCCATCGGCTACAGCGGCATGGGTTACGCCACAGCCGGCGTGAAGATGCTCAAAGTCTCCGCCAAGACCGGCCAGCCGGCGATGCCGCCGACGCCTGAGAACGCGCTCAGCGGCGCCTATCCCATCGCCCGCTCGCTGCTCTGCTACACGCTCGGCGCCCCGGAGGGCGAACTGAAGAAGTATCTCGATTGGATGATGTCCGCCGCGGGCCAGAAGATTGTGACCGATTGCGGCTGCGTGCCGAACCCGGCGGACAAGCATACCAAGTAACCCGGCCCGCCAGCCGGCGGCTACCCGACTGTGGAACTTGATTCCGTGCCAAAGAGGAACCGGCCTGCGTGGGCTATCTTTGCCGAGAAAGCCCTCGAGGGAGTCATTTACCTTTGCGGCATCAGCGCGATTGTCTTCGTGCTGGGCATCTTCTTCTTCGTCTTCAAGGTCGCGCTGCCGGTGCTCTTCGAGCCGGGCTTCAGCCTCACGCAATTCCTCTTCAGCACCGAATGGTATCCGACCTCCGAGAGCAACATTCGCTACGGCGTGCTGGCGATGATCGCCGGCACGTTCAGTGTCACGGTGCTGGCGATGGTCATCGCCGTCCCGTTCGGCCTCGGCGCGGCAATCTTCGTCTCGGAATTCTGCGGGCCGAAGCTCAAGGAGACGCTGAAGATCATCATCGAACTGCTCGCCGCCATCCCCAGCGTCGTGTGGGGCTTCATCGGCCTGACGGTGATGAGCAAGCTCATTGTCGAGTTCACCGGCGCGCCCGTCGGCGTCAACATCCTCAACGGCGGCATCATCCTCGCCCTGATGAGCGTGCCGATCATCGTCTCCATTGGCGAAGACGCCCTCAAGGCCGTGCCCGACTCCTACCGTGAGGCGGGCTTGGCGCTCGGCACGACGCACTGGCAGCTCGTCTATCGCGTGTTGTTGCCGGCGGCCAAGAACGGCCTGCTCGCCGCGGTCCTGCTCGGCGTCGGCCGCGCCGTCGGCGAGACGATGGCCGTGCTGATGGCCACGGGCCACGCGGTCCACATCCCGGAGGGCATCCTCGACTCGGTGCGGACGCTCACCGCAAACATTGCCGCCGAACTGGGTGAGGCGCCGGAGAACTCCAACCACTATCGCGTCCTGTTCCTCACCGGCGTGCTGCTGTTCACGATCACGTTTGTGGTCAACCTCGCGGCGGACCTCGTCATCCGCGGCATCCGGAAGAAATGAAAAATTGAGAATTCAAAATTCAAAATGAAGAACGGCCGGCAATATACAGGTGGGGAGGAAATCCTTGAGCGGACCTTCAAGTTTGCGGTCCGCATCGTCAGGCTGTGTGAACACCTCGATGCCAAACCCGGCGTTGGCCGGGTGCTCTACCCCCAGATATTGCGGTGCGGCACCAGCGTGGTGTCGAACATCGAGGAAGCACAGGCAGGACAGAGCCGCGCCGACTTCATCAGCAAGATGGAAATCGCGCTGAAAGAGGCGCGGGAAACGCACGTTCGCCTTCGCATCCTCTCAGCCGCCGGTGTTGTGGCCCGGCGAAGGCTGGATCCACTGGTCGCCGAAGCAGACGAGATCAAGCGAGTGCTTGGCGCAATTATTGTCTCCACCAAGCGCGGTGGCAGGTGAGGTATTTTGAATTCTGAATTTTGCATTTTGAAGTGACCATGTTCACGGAAACACCATTTGTGCGAGTGAAGCTGCGCCGGCAGGCCGTGGCGAAATGGGTTTTCTTCGCCATGGCCGCCTCGATGATCGTGCCGTTGCTGCTCATCATCGCCCACCTCGTTGAACGCGCGCTGCCGTCGCTGAGCCTCGAGTTCCTGCTGGCCGCGCCCGCGCGAGGCATGAAGGAGGGCGGCATCTGGCCCGCGCTGGTTGGCACCATCCACCTCGTCGTCATCTCGCTGGCCGTTGCCGCGCCCATCGGCGTGCTCGCGGCTGTTTATCTCAACGAATACGCCAAAGACAACTGGTTCAACCGCCTCATCAACCTTGCCGTCATCAACCTCGCCGGCGTGCCCAGCATCGTCCACGCGCTCTTCGGCCTCGGCGCGTTCGTCTATGCGGCCCAGTTCGGTTACTCCATCATCTCCGCGTCGCTCACGCTGGCCATCATGACCATGCCCGTCATCATCGCCAGCACCCGTGAGGCGCTCGCGTCGGTGCCGCGCAGTTTCCGCGAGGCCTGCTGGAACGTCGGCGCCACGCGCTGGCAGACCATCCGCGCCATCGTCCTGCCCAACTCCATCAGCGGCATCCTCACCGGCATCATCCTCCAGGTCAGCCGCACCGCTGGCGAAACCGCACCCATCATGTTCACCGGCGCGGTGTTTTTCAAAGCGGTCAAGGCCGGCGACCTGTTCCCTTACGGCCTCGGCGACCAGTGCATGGCGCTCTCGATGCACCTCTACACGCTCTCGACGCAGGTGCCAGGCGTGAAAGAATCCATTCCCTACGCCACCGCCGTCGTGCTGCTCGGCGCGGTGTTGCTGGTCAACACCGCCGCCATCGCCCTGCGCGTCTGGCTGCGCAACCGGAAAAAATGGTGACCGCCGCCCCCAAGATCAGCGTGCAAGACCTCCGTCTGGCCTTCGGCGCCAAGGAGGTCCTCCACGGCATTTCTTTCGACATCGGCCGCAACGAGATTTTCGGCGTCATCGGCCCCGCCCAATCCGGCAAGACCTCCCTGCTGCGCTGCATCAACCGCACGATAGACTTCTCGCCCGACGCCACCATGACCGGCACGGTCCTTGTGGACGGCGAGGACGTGCGCAAGACCCGCAACGTCTATGGACTGCGCCGCAAAATCGGCATGGTCGCGCCGTTGCCCGTCGGCCTGCCGCTGACCATCTATGAAAACGTCGCTTTCGCGCCACGTTGTGTCGGCGTGAGCGCAAAGAGCGAACTCGACGGCCTCGTCGAGAAATGCCTCACCCAGGCCGCGCTCTGGGACGAAGTCAAGGATCGTCTCGACAGCCTCGGCACCAAACTCAGCGGCGGCCAGCAACAGCGCCTGACCATCGCCCGCGCGTTGTCGCACCAGCCGGAAGTGCTCTGCCTCGACGAGTTTTCCATCGCGATTGACCCGGTGACGACCATGCGCATCGAGGATGTGCTGAAGGAACTGCGCAAGGACATCACCATCATCCTCGTCACCAACCTTGTGCAACAGGCCCGGCGGCTTGCCGACCGCGCGATGTTCCTCTGGAACGGCGACATCGTCGAACTCGACCGCAACGAAGTCATCTTCTCCGAACAGCCGGCCAGCCGCAAAACCTACGAATACGTCCACGGGATCTTCGGATAATAAGATGAAGCCTCGCGCAAAGTCGCAAAGCCGCAAAGAAGGAGTGGAGAGCCGGACTCTTCACGTCCCCCTTCGCGTCTTTGCGTCTTTGCGCGAGCCTCTGGCCGCGTCTCTATTCTTCCAGCCCGTTCACCAACCGGGTAATGCCGTCCTTAATGAGCGCCGACCCGAAGTTGATCAGCAAACCGAGCCTCTTGTCCGCAAGCCGGATGTAAGTGAGCACCTGTTTCTTATGAACCGGAGCAGTCTGTTCAACCGACTTCAGTTCCACGATCAACTTCCCCTCCACCAACAAGTCGGCCCGGAAGCCCTCGTCAAATGTGATGTTCTCGAACCGAATCGGGATCGGAACCTGCCGCTGCACTTCCAGCCCGCGCTGCTTCAGAGCCGATTCCATCACCACCTCATAAACCGACTCCAGCAGACCAGGGCCGAGTCGGGTATGAACTTGAAACGCCGCGTCCACCACAATTTTCGCAATCTCGTTTTCTGTCATAAGCACACTCTCCTTTCGCGGCCATTTGAGCGTATCAAAAGGCTCGCGCCAAGCCGCAAAGCCGCAAAGAGCGGAGACGCGAAGAAATCTAGAGTCCCCGGTCTCCTCCCCCCCTTTGCGCCTTCGCGTCTTTGCGCGAGCCTCTTTCTGGAATGAACTCACCGTTCGCCTATAGCATCACGACGCGCGACCTGAACCTCTGGTATGCGAAGTTCCAGGCGCTCAAGAACGTCAACGTGGACATCAAGCACGGCCTCATCACCTCGCTCATCGGCCCGTCCGGTTGCGGCAAGACCACGCTGCTGCGCTGCTTCAACCGCGTCAACGAGCGCTACGGCTACGTCACCACGAAAGGCGAGATCAGGCTGCTCGGCAAGAACATCTACGACCCGGACGTTTCGCTGGTGGAACTGCGCAAGTCCGTCGGCATGGTCTTCCAGCGGCCCAACCCGCTGCCCATCTCGGTCTATGAGAACGTCGTCTTCGGCCTGCGCATCCATAATGCGCGCCGCAATCTGGGCAGGGCCGTCCTCGATGATGCCGTCGAGAAGGCGCTCGCCGAAGTCGGCCTCTGGAAGGACCTCAAAGACCGCCTCCACGGGCGCGCCACCTCCCTGCAACTGGAGCAGCAGCAAAAGCTCTGCATCGCCCGCCTGCTGCCGTTGAAGCCCGAGATCATCCTGATGGACGAGCCGTGCAGCGCGCTCGACGTGGAGGGCACGCGCGCCATCGAAGACCTGATGTTCGCCCTCAAGGGCCGATACACCATCGTCATCGTCACCCACAACATGGCCCAGGCCCGCCGTGCCAGTGACGAGTGCATCTTCATGCTGCTCGGCGAACTGATCGAGCACACGCGCACCGAAGAACTTTTCCTCACACCCGGAAATCCCAAGACCGCCGAATACATCGAGGGCCGCTACGGTTGATCAACGCCGCCGCGCTGGCCGAAACGCGGGAAAGGGGATTCGCGTTGAGGGCTTGGGAGCGTTGGCGTAGGAAGCGCCCATCCGAGGTGAACACGCAGACTTCCGTCACGCACGTGATGTCCCCAGAGAGCTTCTATCCGCGCGCCGGCCGTCGCGAAGGGCAATGCGAAGGCGCCGGCCGCCTTGGAAAAGCGCGCCACCGGGCCGCCAGCAACAAACTCGATCGGCATCATGGCCGAAAACATGGACGGCCAGGGGCTGCACATCGGGCGCAACTTGACACCCGCGCCAAGTCCCGAAAGGGACGGTCGAGAATAGCCCGGCGTTTCAACGCTG
>DYDC01000003.1 GCA_020718125.1 Methylacidiphilum sp.
CGTTCGGCGTAGGCGATGAGGGCTTGCAGCATCATGGGGCGCCTCCAAGTTGCTTTTTGACTTCGCTCCAGTCGGGCACTGTCAACACGCCGCCCTTGAGCGCGGCGCGGAAGAAGGTGATGCGCGGGTCGGGCTTCTCGATCTTGCCGGGGTCATGCATCTGGTCGAGGTCGAACACGTCGTAGAGCATCAGGCCAAGCTCAGTGTCGGGGTTCGGGTTTGGCTCGACCCGCATGGCGACCTCGTCGGCGAGTTCAAAGTGTGCGGGGAACTCGCGGCAACCGAAGCAGGGCTGGGTGAAGCATTGGCCCTTCTCGGCGCGGCGCTGAAACATGGCGAGGTATTTCACGAGCGAGTCGGGACTGTCGTCCTCGTCGCCTGCGGGCGACTTGCGGCGCGGTTGATTAGCCAGCGGCGTCAGTTCGAGGCCGGCCTCGATGACATACTCGACATCGCGCAACGCGAGTGTGTTCCGTTGAGTGCGATCCTCGTCTGCCAGCAGCGGCTCCGGGTTGCGTGGCGACAGACGGGACTTGACCTCATTGCGCCGGAAGGCGAGGAAGCGGATCGGTTTCTTGACGGCGATGCGGCGGACGCGCCAGCGGAACTGCGGCCGGTAGAGGATGGTTTCCAGCAGGCCGCGCGCGGCGCTGGGCGTGATGACCGGGTAGCTCACGCGCTCGACTTTCATTTCGGGGCGGGTGAAGCAGGCGAGGTCGCCCCAGGTTCTCAGATGAACAATCATGGTTTCCTAAGGTTGGACATCAGCATATCAACTCATCGGCGCCCGGATGGCAGGCACCGAGGTCGTTATCGTAGTTGGAGTTCCAGACGTAGAAGTTCCAGCCGTCGGCGGGCTGAAAGACCCAGGCTCTGGCCAGCGCGTCCAAGAACTCGCCTTGGTAGAGGTTTACGGAGAACCGTTGAGCGCGGCGGCATTCGTCGGCGGTCAGGTGTTTCTCGCGGCGGAGTTTCTCGGCCAGTTCCGCGCCTTCGTCCCATTTGACCAAGACGGCGCGCGTCTCGTCGCCAACCAGCCGGCATTCCTCAGCCGCCTTTGGAAAGTCGAACGCCTTGCTTGCGGCAAAAACTGGGTCAGCATCGGCCGAGTCGCGACCAAGCAGCGAGTAAAGCTCGGCGAAATACTTGGCGTAGGTTTCCGGCTGATGCAACGGCGCGCCCGGATGCCGGGCCAGAAACTCCTCGGTTTTCGCCGCGGCAACCTTGTAGGCACCGTGAGGCGTGCCGCCGTCGGCTGGGCGAAAAACAATGACCGGACGCGGTTCGGGATGGCGTCCTTCGCGGTTGCAGCGGCCCGCAGTCTGGACGATGGAATCGAGCGGACCAAGCGCCCGAAAGGCGGTCGGAAAGTCAACGTCCACACCGGCTTCGATGAGTTGAGTGGAGACGAGCCGCACGGGCAGGCCGCCAGCCAATCGCTCGCGAATGAGATTCAACTTCTCCTGACGATGCGCCGGACAAAGGCGGGCGGAGAGGTGGAAACGATTGTCTGGCGGCAACAGCCGAAACAATTCGCGCGCGTCCTTCGTGGTGTTGACGACACAGAGGGCTTGCGGATGCCCTGCAATCTTCGCCGCGATTTCCGACCACGAGACGCGCTGGTCCGCGGCGGGCAACTCGATGCTTGTGCGGCGCATGGTTTCGGCCATCGCCGAGGGCGCGGATGAAATCTCGGTTGGTTCCCATCCGTAAGGCAACGCAGCCTTCGCAGCGGTAAAAGCCGGTTGCGTTGCGGTCATGAAGACCGCCGTGACGCCGCAGGGTTCCTGCGCCAGCAGCCGCACAGCCGACAGCAGCGACGGAACAAGCCGGGGTGGCAGCGTCTGGACTTCATCGAACAGAACCACTGAACGAGCGACGTTGTGCAGCTTGCGGCAGTCGGAGGGCCGGTTCGAAAAAAGGCTTTCAAAGAACTGGACGCTCGTGGTGACGACGAGTGGCGAGGCCCAGTTTTCGGCTGCCAACCGGGCGCGGCGCAGTCGTTCCTCCTCGGCGTCCTTGCCTTTGTCCTCCTTCCGCTCGCGCGGCGCGACGGCGCTGTGGTGTTCCAGGACGTAATCCGGCCCAAAGACCGGTTCGAACAGTTCACGGAACACACGAGCCGTCTGCTCGATGATGCTGGTGTATGGAATGACAATGATAACGCGGCGGAACCGGCG
This sequence comes from Methylacidiphilum sp., assembly GCA_020718125.1. Taxonomy (GTDB): domain Bacteria; phylum Verrucomicrobiota; class Verrucomicrobiia; order CAIQCK01; family CAIQCK01; genus JACRKA01. Next base: position 2,181 of record DYDC01000003.1, read on the forward strand.
CGGATCATCGGCAGGCAGCGTCGCGTTGTGGCGGCTGATGTGTTTGAGCGCGAACGCAAGCGAACCGAGCGTCTTGCCGCTACCCGTGGGCGCGGTGAGCGTGAACAAGCCGGGCGGCTTCCCGGCAGCGGCAAGGCAGTCGGTCAAAAGTTGGCGGCGAAGTTGGTTGATGGGGCCGTCGCAGGGTTTTGCATCAAGAACGGCAAGAAGGCGATTCAAAGCCTTTGCCTCCTGCAATTGCGGCACCGAACGGGATGCAACTGCAGAAGCGTCGAAATGCCGCTCCGTGTCAAGAAAGTCAGCGTCCACAAGGCAACTGAAAAGCATCCGTGTGCGGAGTGCGTTGGCGAAATAATCTTTCGCCAATGGCGGTAACTGCGGTGGCAAAGACAGTCCGTCCGCAACAAGACGCGCGACAAGGCCGTCAATATCCTCCGCGCAGCCCGTGTGCTCCTGCCACCGGTCGGGTCGCACTGCGAGTTGCCTGGTTTGCGCAAAGTCCGTCGCCGCCGGCAGACCGGCATGATGTCCGTCCACACCATAGGCGACGAGCGCAGCCTTGAAATGTTCCATCGCGAGGACAGCGCCACTGACCCAATGGTTGATCCCGTGAATGGAAGGATTGTGAAGACGCTGCTGAAACCGCAACGCATACTTGCCGAGATCATGAAGCAGGCCCGCGACCTCGGCTTCGGCTTCCGCACCAAACACCGCGGCAAAACCACGAGCGAGTGCGGCTACGGCGCGCAGATGCTCAGCCAGCGGCTGTGGCTCCCCGAGGTCGTTGGCGCTGTGTGCCAGATAGGTTGCAGACACGACACCTCCTTCGGTTCCCGTCTCTCGTTATGGGCGCATCATACCCCGGCGAGCCTTGAAGACAACCCTGTTGTTCGGAGTTGCCGCTGTCGTTTGACACGCCCCCTCGCGGCTGTCAAAACTCTTTAGGGCGCTGTCGGAACTCGGGCGCAACTTGACACCCGCGCCAAGTCCCGAAAGGGACGGTCGAGAATAGCCCGGCGTTTCAACGCTGGGTGGGCTGGCAACAAGGGACAAGACCCGTCAGGGGCGGCAGAATCCGACTCATGCAACGCGGCCTTCTGTCGTCCCTACGGGACTCTGCCATCACGGGCGGCTGTTTCTTGCTCAGCGTGCCGCTGACCGTCCGGCGGTCTGCGGTTCGCCGCGCCCTATGGCCGATGCGCGACGTTTGTATGTCCCCGGCGTAGAAAAGGCAAGCGGAACGAAGGGGATCCACAAACTCCTCGCCAAATTCGCGGCAGGGCGGTAATTTTCGCCCGTCATGACAAAGCTGACGGCCCATTTCGACGGACGAGTGTTGGTGCCGGAGCGTCCGGTGAGTTTGCCGACGGATTGCCTGCTCGAAGTGCGGGTAACACCGCTGCCACCGGATGCCCGCGCTGAATCTCCGCTGTCGAAACTGGCTGCGCTGGCGCGGCGGTTTCCTGCCAATCCCCAGTCGCCCGGCGACGCCGCTGCTCAACATGACCACTACCTCTACGGCACGTCCAAGAAGGCATGATCCTGCTCGACACCGGCTACCTGATCGCCTTGTTCGATGCCAACGATGCGTTGCACGACCGGGCGATGGCTTGGTCAGAACGGATTGACGAACCGTTGTTGGTAACCGAGCATGTGCTGTGGGAAACCGTGAACTATTTCTCCTCCCCCGCCGACCGTTCAAAGGCTCACGCGCTAATCGAGCACATCCGTTCCGAACCCGCTTGTGAAATCGTATGGCAAACGCCGGATTATTCGAGGCAGGACTGGCGCTGCATCGGGCGCGGCCGGACAAATTCTGGTCCCTGACCGACTGCATTTCGTTTGTGGTGATGCGGGAGCGCGGCATCCGCCGCGCGCTGGCGTTCGATCAGGATTTCGAGCAAGCAGGCTTTGAGGCGCTCCTGCGTCGCGACCCTTGAAATCCCCGGCTGCGGTGAAGCCGTGTTTCGCCGCGCCTTCTGACTGAGGTGCGTCATGGATTTGGAGCTTCCCTCCGCGCGCGGGTTTGTGGCTTACTAGCGCCATGAAAACTTCCAACTGGTTCCGCATCGCAGTCGGCATGTTGTTCCTGGTCGCGTCGTTCATCCACGGAGAATCCGCCATGGCTTCAGATTCCTACATCGTTTATTTCGGCACCTACACTCGCTCTGGCGCGAGCAAGGGCATTTACACCTGCCGGCTCGACGCCGACACGGGCAGGCTCAGCGCGCCCGAACTGGCCGCCGAGACAACCAACCCGTCGTTCGTCGCCATTCATCCCAATCGCCGCTTCCTCTATGCGGTTGGCGAGACGGGGACGTTCGCCGGCAAACAGACCGGCGCGGTGAGCGCGTTTGCCATTGATCGGGCGACGGCGAAGCTGACGCTGCTGAACAAACAGTCCACCGGCGGTCCCGGCCCGTGCCACGTGAGCGTGGATCACACGGGCAAGTGTGTGCTCGTGGCCAACTACGGCGGCGGCAGTTGCGCGTCGCTGCCGATCGAGGACGACGGCTCGCTTGGCGAGGCCGGGTCGGTCATTCAGCATGAAGGTTCCAGCATCAACCCGAAGCGCCAGGCCGGACCGCACGCGCACTCGACCAATGTCTCGCTCGACAACCGTTTCGCTTTCGTCGCCGATCTGGGTCTCGACAAGGTGATGATCTACAAGCTCGATCCGGCGAAAGCGACGTTGACGCCGAACGATCCGCCGTTCGCGACCGTGCCGCCCGGCTCCGGGCCGCGGCATTTCGCGTTTCATCCGAGCGGGAAGTTCGCCTGCGTCATCAACGAGATGCTCTGCACGGTCACCGCGTTCAGCTACGACGCGGATCGGGGCGCGCTGACGGCCATCGAGACCGTCTCGACGCTGCCGAAGGGCGAGAGTGTTCAGCCCGGTTACAGCACCGCCGAGGTGCAGGCGCATCGGAGCGGCAAGTTCCTCTACGGTTCCAACCGCGGCCACGACACGATCGCCGTGTTCACGATTGATCAGGGCAGCGGCAAACTCGCGCTCGTCCAGAACGAGCCGACGCGGGGCAAGATTCCCCGCAACTTCGGCATTGACCCGACTGGTAAATGGTTGCTGGCGGCGCACCAAAACAGCGACAACGTCGTCGCCTTCTCCATCGACCCGGAGACCGGCAAGCTCAAGCCGACCGGGCAGAGCATCCCGGTCGCCGCGTCGGTGTGCGTGAAGTTTATGAAGGCGGAGTGACGGAGAGAACCCGGAAGGGCGTGGTCCGCAGAGCGCCGCCCGCTTCCTGACGGGTTTTCCTGATGCTGCATGAGCGAGCCGGCTTTATTGCGAATCCACGCCTTCATCCCCCGCAGCCGGGCCAACGGGCCGGGGACGCGCGCGGTGGTTTGGACGCAGGGTTGCTCGCTGGGATGCCCCGGTTGTTTCAATCCCGCGACACACCCGTTTGACGGCGGCGAATTGGTTTCCGGGCGAGAGTCTGTTCTCCAAAGGATGCTGATTGTGATTCTGGGCCACCGAAGGCGATTCCGCAAGGTTTGGACGGAAAACTCTCAACTGCCCGGGCATCCCGGCGAGTATCCAGCCGGTGTTCACCCCAAGGTCAACACCGGCGTCACGTCTCCGCACATCCGATGTGCTCGCGCTCTCAGAGTTTTACCTGCGCGATCTTGATGCCGCGGCGGAGGAACGTGGGCAGGTCAAGGTCTTCGCCGTCATAAACGGTCGGCTCGATCTTGTCGAACCGGCCCTTGATGTTGACATCGAGGCCGAGGGTCTGTTGCTTGGCGCGCTCGCGCTTGCCGGTGGCGGCCTTGCCGGCCACGCGATCGAGGAATCGCGCGACGGGACGAGGAGTCGAGCCTGCCGCCACTGGAGGAGCGGGAGCAGGGAGCGTGACAACAGGCTCGCTTGGGGATTTTTCAACGAAGGGGGATGCGGCCAGATCGCGCTCGGACGGCAGCGGACTGGTGACGGCGGCGCCCGGCGCGCCGCGCGAGGCGACGACCAGCATCGAGAGTCTTCCGGTAAAGTTCTCGTCAATCGCCGCGCCCATGAAGATGTGCGGGTTCAGCGTGGCTTTCTTGCGGATGGCGGAGACGGCGCGCTGGACTTCCGCGAGGCCGAGATCGGGACCACCCACGAGGCTGACGAGAATGGTCTCCGCCTCGGCGATGATCGCGCCGCCATCGAGCAGCGGGCTGTTGAGCGCCGCGAACGCCGCCGCGGACGCCTTGTCGTCGCCCTGCCCTTCCCCGATGCCAAACACGGTCCCGTCGTGCCGGCCTTCGAGGGCGCGGCGCAGGTCGTTGAAGTCGAGATTGATGAGGCCTGGCTTGGTCAGCATCCGCCAGATGCCGCGCACGCCGTCGGCCAGCAGGTCGTCGGCGACACGGAACGCGTCGAGCACGGTGGCGTGTTCTCCAGCCAGCCCAAACAGTTTGTCATTCGGCACGCACACGACCGCGTCGGCCACGCGCTTGAGTTCGTCGAGGCCGGCGGCGGCCTGGTCGCGGCGGCGGTCGCCCTCAAACTCGAACGGCAGCGTCACAAACCCCAGCGTGAGCGCGCCGGCCTGTTTCGCCATCTGGGCGATGAACGGGCTGGCGCCGGTGCCGGTGCCACCGCCGAGGCCGGCGGCGATGAAAACGAGATCGGTGCTCTTGACCAGTTCCGCGACGCGGTCGCGGTCCTCCATCGCGGCCTTCCGGCCAACGCCGGGGTCGCCGCCCGCGCCGAGGCCGAAGGTGGTCTTGATGCCCAACTGGAATTTCTCCCCGCAGAGCGACATGGAGAGCGACTGCGAGTCGGTGTTGATGGCAACGAGATGCGGCACGCCGCCCCCGGATTGGTTCTCCGCGGCGTCGGCCGGGCGCAGTCCGTCCATGGCGATGCGATCCACGGCGTTGCAGCCCGCGCCGCCGACGCCCAGGACCAGAATCCGGACATTTTTCTCGCGCACGCTCATGGCACTTTCCTCCGATGGCTTGCTGTGGTTCATCTGGCTCCGTTGCTCAGAACATCCGCATCTTGCTGATCAACCCGTAAATCGTGCGACTGATCAGGTTGCTGGCCGTTTCCCGCTTCTTCGGCGGCCCCATCTGGATCGCGCCGAACCGCGTGATGCCGATGGGGGCGGCGTATTCGGGCCGGTCCAGCGTGGCGGTCAGTCCCATCACGGTCTGCGACGAGCCGATCTGCGCCTGCAGGCCGAACACGTCCGCCGCCAGGTCCTTGATGCCGCGCACGTGGGCGCAGCCGCCGACGAGGAACACGCCCGCGCCGAGCAGTTCGCCGACGCCCGACTTGTCCAATTCGCGCTTGACCAGTTCCAGCGTCTCTTCGACGCGCAGTTCCATGATCTGGCAGAGGTGGTCCTTGAAGATGACGTTGGAGCCGATGCTGATCTCGCCGGAGAGCGAGAGGACCTTGCCTTTCATCGTCTCATCGAGCGCGACGGTGCCGTGCTCCACCTTCAGGCGCTCGGCGCGGCTGCACGGGATTTTCAGGCCGAGCGAAATGTCGTTGGAAATGTGGTCGCCGCCGACGGCGATGACGCCGCTGTGCTTGATCGCGCCGCCGACGTAGATGACGAAGTCGGTCGTGCCGCCGCCCATGTCAATCACCAGCGCGCCCTGCTGGCGTTGCTCGTCGCCCAGCACCGCCAGCGCCGCCGCGAAGCCGTTGAACACGACCTCGTTGACCTCCAGAGGCGGGATGGAACGGATGCACTTGATAAGGTTCTGCGTGCGGTTGCGGCCGCCGTGGATGACGTGCACGTCCGCCGCAAGCCGCGCGCCGAGCATGCCGAGCGGGTTCACCACGCCTTCCTGCCCGTCCACGTAGTAATGCTGGCAGAGCGAGTGGAGGATGGCGTTCTCCGGCGGGACGTTGATGGCGCGGGCGTTCCGGACGGCCGACTCGACATCCGCCTCGCCGATTTCCCCGCCCTCGCCCTGCACTGGCACGATGCCGCGGTTGTTGAAGCTGCGGATATGCGAACCGCTCACGCCGGCATAGACGGAGCGGATCTCGACACCGGCCGAGTTCTCGGCCGCGGCGACGGATTGGTGGACGCACTGCACGGCGGTCTCGAGGTCCACGACCTCGGCCTTGCGCACGCCGCGCGCGGGGCATTCGCCGATGCCGATGATGGCGAGCGCGCCGTCGTCGCGTTGTTCGCCAACGACGGCGCAGATTTTCGAGGTGCCGATTTCCAGACCGACGACGATGCGGGAGCGGCTCATGGGTGTCTTCCTCCAGATGTGGTGTTGCGGACATTGATGATCTGCGGCCCGCTCATGGCGACCGACGCGGCGCCGGGCACGATTGAAGCAGGCGGAGCGAAATAGGTGACGGGGATGTTCAAGCCGACGGACAGGTCGCACGTGGCGATGATCCGGCCCGCGCGCGAGGGATGCGTGAGGACGATCTTCAGCCGCTTGAGTTGCGCGGCAAGGTTCTCCGCCGCGAAAGTGACCAGGCCACCCTGCCGCATGACCATCACCAGGAAGCCATCCACCGCCACGTCCACGCGGTCGAAGTCGAGCAACGGCGCGAACTCCGCACCCTCGCAAAGGTGGACCAGGTCGAGCGCTTTCTGCACCTGCTCGCTCTCGATGCGCCGGCCGGGCTTGATCAGCTTTGCGTCCACACCGGTCAACAGCGGCAGCCGCACTGCCGGCTTGCCGCCCTCGCCGGTCGCGCCAAACACGCCAACCGGCTTCATCACCACCGCCGTCGCGTCAATCAGGCAGGCCGTCGGCGGCGCCGTCACGCGCCCCGCCGCGTCGCGGACGGTCTTCGTATAGACCTGCGCGATGGGCACGCGCTCGGAGATGATAATGTGAAGCTTGTCGGGCAGCAGTCGCCGGATTTCCGCGCGGCGGATGACGGGGTGCGACTCCAGCGCGGCGCGCACGCCGGGCAGGTCCACCGCGAAAAGGTTCTGGCCCTCGCGCACGCCGGCCAGATCGACAATCTGCGGGTGCGGCAGCGTGCCGTCGGTCTCGATCTTGATCTCGTTGATGTTGTAGGCCGCGTTCTCAGTGAGCGACTTCGAGACAAAGAAGGTGAACGCATGATAGAGGCCGAACACCACCAGCCCGGCGGCCATCAGCGTCGCCAGCCAGAGCATCCCGCGGCCGACCTGCGCCTGCACGCGCTGCGAGCAGCGGACCTTCACGTCGAGCTTGCAGGGGTCGCGCCGCTTGCGGCGGTTTTCACGCGAGTTCTCGTTGATCCAGTTGAACATCAGAGTTTCCCTCCGCGCCTTGCCAGCGCCATCGTCACGATCCGCGAGCACAATTCCTCCAACCCAATGCCGACGGCCGCCGCGGCCTTCGGCAGCAGGCTCGTCTCGGTCATGCCGGGCAGCGTGTTGTTCTCCAGCACGAACGGCCGGTTGTCGCTGCGCCGCAGCATCACGTCCACGCGCGAATAATCCCGGCAGCCCGCCGCGCGGAACGCCGCCAGCGCAACGCGCTGGACCTCCGCCGCGACCGGATCCGGCAGGTTCGCCGGCACGTCATACTCGCTCGCGCCTTTCGTGTATTTGTTCTGGTAGTCGTAAAAGCCCGCCTTCACGCGGACCTCGACCACCGGGAGCGCCCGGTCGCCGAGAATGCCGACGGTCAGCTCGCGGCCATCTATGAATTCCTCGACCACCACATGGTCGTCATAGCGGAACGCCTCGTCGAGCGCCGCCGCCATCGCGCCGGCCTCGCGCACCAACGCCACGCCGACGCTGGAACCCTGCTTCGCAGGCTTCACCACGACCGGCGGGGGCAGCGTCACGCGCCGCGCGCCATTCGCCGTGACGACCTCGTAGCGCGCGCTCGGCACGCCGGCCGCCGCGAAAATCTCCTTCGAACGGACCTTGTCGAAGCAATCATAGCTGGCCTGCGCGCCGCAGCCCGTGTAGGCCACGCCGCGTTGCTCCAGGATGCGCTGGAGCTGGCCGTCCTCGCCGAACGTGCCGTGCAGTGCCAGGAACGCCACCGCCGTGTCCGGCTCCAGCACAAAGCCAGGCCCTTGCACGCCCACGGCATAGACAATCCAGCCCGCGCGGCGCAGCACCGCCGAGCACGCCGCGCCGGTGCGCAGCGACACGTCGCGCTCCGCGCTCGGGCCGCCCGTCATGACCGCTACTTTTTCCTTCTGCATCAGTCTCCGAGGATGATGACTTCGGTTTCCAACTCGATCCCGCGTTCTTCGCGGGCGCGCTTCTTCACAAACTCGATCAGCTTCAACACGTCCTCGGCGGTCGCGCCGCCGTCATTGACGATGAAATTGCCGTGGACCTCGCTGATGCGCGCCTTGCCGATGATCTTGCCCTTGAGGCCCAGTTCATCAATCAGCTTGCCCGCCGGAATCTCCTTCGGGTTCTTGAATACGCAACCCGCGCTCGATTCGTGTGGCTGGTTGTGCCAGCGCTTCTCCTGAAAAGTCTTCAGCCGGCTTTCGATGACTTCCGGCGCGGCGGGCGTCGCCTTGAACACCGCGCCCAGCGCGACGTGGTCGCGGAACAACGGGCAGCCGCGATATTCAAAGCGGATCTCGCCCGCGGACTTCTCCTCGACGTTGCCCGCGTAGTCCATGAACCGCACGCGCTCGACGACCTCGAACGTCCACTGCCCCATCGCGCCCGCGTTCATCCGCAACGCGCCGCCAACCGAGCCGGGGATGCCCTCCAGAAACTCCAGCCCGGTAAGATGCGCCCGTTTCGCGGCCATCACCACATCGCGCAGCTTCGCGCCCGCGCCGGCAGCAATGCGGTCGCCGCTGACCTCGATCTTCGACAGGAACGGCCGCGTGAGCCGGATGACGACGCCTTTGACGCCGTGGTCACGCGCCAGCAGGTTCGAGCCGCGGCCGATGATGAAGAACGGCAGTCGCTCGGCGTGGCAGTAGCGCAGCACGCGGCCGAGGTCGTCCTCGCCGGCCGGCTCGCACCAGAACTGCGCGGTGCCGCCCACTTGGAACGTCGTCTTTTTCGCCATCGGTTCGTTGCGCGACAGCGCCGTCTCCGGCGCGAGCATCGCGCGCAGTTCCGCGTGAATCTGATCTTCGGTCTTCATCGGCTGGCCCGCCTTGTCGCCGACCTGACCCGCGCGGACCCGCCGCGCGACTTCGTCGGCCACCTTCGTAATGTCGCCCGCGCCGAGCACGGCAATGATGTCGCCCGGCTGCGCCGCCGCCAGCAGCCGCCCGGCAACACGGTCGAGGTCCGGCTCGAATTCCACGCCGGCATGGCCGCTGGCTTTGACGGCCTCGAAAATAGTCCGCCCGCTGACGCCCTCGATGGCCGGCTCGCTCGCCGCATAGACCCCGGTCAACACCAGCTTGTCCGCGCCCGCGAACGCGCGGCCGAAGCCGGACGCGAGCAGCTTGGTCCGCGTGTAGCGGTGCGGTTGGAAGGCGGCGACAATCCGCTTGCGGCCGACGGCCCGCAGCGCCTCCAGCGTGGCGCGCAGCTCCGTCGGATGGTGCGCGTAGTCGTCCACGACGAGGTAGTTGGCGTCCTCGAACTTCACATCGAGCCGGCGGTCGGCCCCGCGGAACGTCGCGAGCGCCGCGGCGATCCGGTCGAACTTCAAACCGAGCGTCAACCCGACCGCGACGGCGGCTGTGGCGTCGGAGACGTTGTGTTTGCCGGGAATCGCCAGCATGATGTCGCCGAGTTGCCTGCCGTTGTGGCGGACGGCGAAGCGAACGCCGAACTTCTCCGTCCGCACGTCCGTGGCGCGGCAGGACGCGTCCGGCGAGAAGCCGAACGAGACGGCGCGCGGATGCGCGGAGCAGAGCTTCGCGGCGTTGGCGTCGTCGGCGCAGTAGAAGACATGGTCGTGCGTGTTCTCAATGAACTCGCCGAAGGCGTCGAGGATGGCCGGCAGGTCGCGGTAGTAGTCGAGGTGCTCCTCCTCGATGTTGAGCACGACACCGTGGGTCGGGGCGTATTCCACCAACGTGCCGTCGCTCTCGTCGCACTCGGCAACGAAGAACTCGCCGGCGCCGTCGCCGGCATTGCCGCCGATGGAGGCGACGTAGCCGCCGACGCTGAACGACGGATCGTGGCCGCCCGCCTTGAGGACGCGGGCGATCATCGCGGTGGTGGTGGTCTTGCCGTGCGTGCCCGCGACACAAATGGAGGCCGGCGCTTTCTTGCCGGGCAGGAACGGCGTCTGCATCACGGCGGAAAGCATCCGCGCGCGGCGCACGAGCGGCACGCCGGCCGCCTTGGCCGCGCGTAACTCAGGGTTGTCCTTCTGGATCGCGCTCGAATGGATGACGAGGTCCGGCTTCCCGATGTTGGCCGCGTCGTGGCCGGTGAAGACTGTGCCGCCGCGGGCGCGCAGCGCGTCGAGTTCCTTGCCGGCGCACAGGTCGGAGCCGGTGACGCGATGGCCGCGGGCGAGGAGCAGCCGGGCGATGCCGCTCATGCCGCAACCCGCGATGCCGACGAAGTGGACCGCGCAGGCGCTCTCGCCGAGCAGGCGGATGATGTCGGCGATTTCGATCTCGCGACGGGCGATGCCCGGCTCGGCCACGCCAGCGACCTGCGCAAGCAGCGTCGCGATGGCCGCCGCGGCATCGGGCCGGCGCAGGGCGGCCATCTTCTCGGCCATGTCGCGGCGCGTGGCGCTGACAAGCATTTCCTCCACGGCGCGGGCGAGCATCTCACCGGAGGTTTCGGCCTGCGGCATGACGCGGGCGCCGCCGTTGCGGGCGGCGAACTGGGCGTTGAAAAGCTGGTGATTGTCGGCAGCGTCCGGGAACGGGACGAGGATGGCCGGCAGGCCGAACCACGCCAGTTCGGCAAGGCTCGCCGCGCCGGCGCGAGCGACGGCCAGCGTCGCGGCGCTGTAGGCGAGTTCCATCTCCTTCTGGAAGGGACGGACGACGGCCTTGAAGCCGGTGGTTTCCCACGCGGCGCGAACTCGCTCGAAATCAGCCTCGCCGGTGAGGTGGATGAACTGAAGCTGGCGCGCCAGATGTTTCAAGTGCGGCAGCGCGGCCAGCATGAGGTCGTTGAGGCCGCGAGCGCCCTGGCTGCCGCCAACGACCAGCACGGTCTGGCGGCGCGTCTCAAGGCCAAGCTGCCAGCGGGCGTCGCCGGCGGGGCGTTTGCGGAGCGAGGCGCGGACGGGCGTGCCGGCATTGACGACGCAACGGCCGGGCAGACGGGCGGCGCATTCGTCCATGCCGACGGCGACGGCGGCGACCCAGCGCGCGAGAAGGCGCGTGGCGCGGCCGGGAATGGCGTTGGAGTCGTGCAGGACGACCGGGACGCGGCGACGGCGCGCGGCAATGACCGGCGGGGCGGAGGTGAAGCCGCCCATGCCGAGAACCACGTCTGGCTCGAAGTCGTCGAAGAGCTGCCCGCAGAGCCGTGTGGCGCGGAGTTGTTCGGCCAGAAACGTGATGATGCGTGGCGATGTCCACGGCGGCAGGCCGATGCCGGGAATGGCGCGGACCTCGATGGCGGCGGCGAGTTGGAAGGCGTGGCGGTCAATCTCCTTTTCGGAGACGAGCAGCAGGACGCGATGGCCGCGGAGACGCAGCGCCTCCGCCACCGCCAGCCCCGGGAAGAGGTGGCCGCCCGTGCCGCCGCATGCGATCGCGACGTTCATCGTCAAAGTTTTCCTGTCATCAAACCGCCGTGGCCCGCCGCGCGAATGGACCGGCCGGCACATGCTCCGGCGCGCCCGCGTGTCGGGCGACGCTGAGGAGCAGGCCGACGCAGGTCAGCATGACGCAGAGATTGGAGCCGCCGTAGCTGATGAACGGCAACGGCAAGCCCTTGTTGGGCATCATCGAGGTCACAACCGCCAGGTTGATCAAGGCTTGAAACCCGATGAGCGAGACGATGCCCATGCCGAGCAGACAACCGTAGAGTTCCCGCGCACGCGTGCTGACATACACGCCGACGGCAATCAAGACGACGAACGCGACCAGCAGCGCGGCCATGCCGACGAGGCCCAGTTCCTCGCCAATGATCGGCGCAATGAAGTCACTGGAGGCATACGGCAGGTAATGCTCCTTGGTGCGGCTCTGGCCCAGGCCGAGGCCCCACAGGCCGCCGGTGCCGAAGGCGAGCTGGGCCTGCCATTGCTGGAGACCGGTGCCGAGCTTGTTGTGTTCGAGGTCGAGGAACTCGACGATGCGGCGATAGCGCACGGGGTCGTGGAAGAGATACCAGCCCAGCATCGCCGCGCCGCCCGTGAAGCTCGGGAACAACACCCGCCATCGCACGCCACCGAGGAACATGACACAGAAGCCGGCCATCGCGATGAGCACCGAGGTGCCCACGTCGGTCTCGCACAGGACGGGGCCGACAATCGCGCCCACAAGGAACAGCGGCACGAGGATGCCGCGTTTCCATTCATCCCATTTCTGCCGGAACAGGAGGAGTTTCGTCAGCCGGACTTCCTGCACATCGCGCTGCCAGCGGTCCAAGTAGTGCGCCAGCATCAGGATGACGGCCAGCTTGCCCAGTTCGGAAGGTTGGAGCGTGATCGAGCCGAATTGGAGCCAGCGGCGCGAGCCATTGATCATCCTGCCAATGCCGGGCACCAGGACGACCAGACAGAGGGCAAACGCGGCGAGCCAGACCAGCCAGATGAGTTTCCGCCAGCGGTTGTAGTCCACCGCCGCGGTGACCAGCATCGCGACGAGGCCGATGCCGATCCATGCGAGTTGGCGGTTGAGGAACCAGAGTGGGTTGTGGTCGTATTGAGCGGAGCGGATGGCGTAGGGGTAACTGGCGCTGTAGAGCATCACCAGACCGAAGCTCAGCAGGAACAAGACACAGACAAGTATCGCGACGACGCTTTTCTTCAACGGACCTCAGTTTGCATGTTGTCGGTGACCGCCCCAACCGCCGATCTGGTCTGGGGAAGCCCTCCGCGGTTCAATGTTCAAACATCAGGCTCTACGGATTGCCGGGCACGGGGCCAGGGGGCGGCGTGCTTGGCGCACTGGGCGGCGGCTGCAACGCCGGCGGCGTGGCCAGTCCCGGCGCGGCGCCTTCCGGAGCGCCGGATGTCGGGACGGTCGGCGCCGGAACAGCTTCCGGCATCGGGATGCCACCGGTCGCAGGAGCCGCACCTGCCGCGGCGGGCGCGGCAGCGCCACCGGGCACGTTCAGCTTCTGGCCGATCTGCAATTTCTTCGGGTCAAGCCCCGGATTCGCATCCATCAGGGCTTGCGGCTTCACGCTGAGTTTCTTCGCGATCTTGTCCGGCGTGTCGCCGGTCGCGACGACATACTGGCCATCGGGGTTCATGGCGCCAGCTCCGGCTGGCGACGCGGCCGCCTTCTTCGGGGCCGTCTTTTTCTTCACGGCGGGCTTCGGCGCGGCGAGGGCCTTCTGGCCGCTCTCCTGCGGCGTGGGAATCTTCAGCTTCTGGCCGACCCGGATGACGTCGCCGGAGAGGTGATTGGCGTTTTTGATCGCGGTGACGGTGGTTCCGTATTTGTGCGCGATGCCTGAGAGCGTTTCGCCCTTGGCGACACCGTGGGTCGTTTCCTTCAGTGCCACCGGCAACGCCGGCTTGGTCTCCACCGGCGGCAGGACGGGCGGAGGCGGGGGCGCCGTCTCCGGCAACGGGGCTATGGGCGTCGCGCCGGGTGGCGGGCCGGCAGCCACCTTGGACTTCGGTTTGCAGCTTTCAAACACCATGAAGCTGCCAATCACCGCCACGTGCAATCCGGCAATCAGGCCGATCTTCCACAACTTCGAGTTCATGTTCGTTCTCCGTTCGTCTGCGTCTTGTTCCTGGTTCCTGTCGATTGTTGACTCGCGAAATTTGTCAGCCGGACGCGAGCGCCCGGACGATCTGTTTGAACCGCTCTCCGCGGTCTTCATAGTCGCGAAACATATCAAAGCTAGAGCACGCTGGCGAGAGCAATACCACGTCACCAGGGGCCGCCGCCCGCCGGGCCTGCTCCACCGCGTCCTGCAACGAGCCGGCCTTCACGCAACGCACCGCCGACGACCACGCGGCGGCCAGCTTGTCGCGCGTTTCGCCGATCAACACCGCCAGCTTCACCTTCCGCCGCAGCGTGTCGTTCAGCTCCGCAAAATCAAAACCCTTGTCCTTGCCGCCGGCGATCAACACCACCGCCTCGCGGAAACCCGCCAGCGCTTTCTCGACCGCGTCCACGTTGGTGGCCTTCGAGTCGTTCACATAGCGCACGCCGCCGATCTCCGCCACCAGTTCACAGCGGTGCGGCAGCGGCCGGCAATCCGCAATCGCCGCCCGCGCCGACGCCAGCGGCACACCAAAGGCCATCGCGGTTGCCAGCGCGGCCATGATGTTCTCCGCGTTATGCGGCCCGCGCAACCGCGTCGCCGTCATGTCGAGCAACTCGCCTTCGCCTTCGCCTGCGATCTTCGTGCCGTCCAACCAAAACGCGCAGCCCGGCCGATGGCTCCGCGCGCTGAACCACACCTGCCGCGGCCCATCCGGCCCGCGCAGCGCGGCAAACCTTCCGCGGCAATCCTCGTTGACCACCGCCCAGTCGTCCGCCCGCTGGTTGGCGAAGATCCGCTCCTTCGCCGCCGCATACTCGCGCAGCGACGGATAACGGTCGAGATGGTCCGGCGTCACGTTGAGCATCACGCTCACCCGCGGCCGGAACTGTTCGATGCGTTCCAATTGGAAAGAACTGACTTCGAGCACCGCCACGTCGAGCGGCTCGCCACGCGCCAGCAACTCGCAAAACGCCAGCCCGATGTTGCCCGCCGCTGTCGTCCGCTTGCCGCCAGCCTGCAACACCCGCGCGCACAACCCGGTGGTCGTCGTCTTCCCGTTGGTGCCCGTGACGGCCACGACCGGGCAGGCGCAAAAGCGGAAACCGAGCTCCAACTCGCTGATGATCGGAACGCGGGCCGCCTCCAACTCGCGAACAAGCGTGTTTTCCGGTGGAATTCCCGGACTTAACACCACCAAGTCCGCTGCCAGCGGGGCCGGTCTTGTCACGCCCAACCGCACATCCACGCCCCGCTCGCGTAGCGACGACGCCACCGTTTGTAGGGCATCGCCGTCCGCATTGTCAACGGCGATGACGCGCGCGCCGCGGGCCGCCAGCAGCCTTGCCGCCGCCGCGCCGCTCCGGCCCAGGCCAAGCACCAACGCCGTTTGACCGTTCATATTCATCGCTTATCGCAACTTCAAAGTGCCGACACCAATCAGCGCGAACACCAACGACAGAATCCAGAACCGCACCACGATCTTCGTCTCGTCCCAACCCTTCAGTTGAAAATGATAATGCAGCGGCGTCATCAGGAACACGCGCCGCCCCTCGCCGTAACGGCTTCGGGTCCACTTGAACCAGCTCGTCTGGATGATGACACTCGCCGCCTCGACGACAAAGATGCCGCCGATGATCACAAGCGCCAGCGGTTGTTGGATCAGCAGCGCGACAATCCCGATCACGCCGCCGAGCGCCAGGGCGCCCGTGTCACCCATGAACACCTGCGCCGGATGACAGTTGAACCACAAAAACCCCATCCCCGCGCCGAACAACGCCGCGCAGAACACGGCAAGCTCGCCCGCGTTCTTTTGGTGCGGGATATGCAGATACTTCGCCAGCGCCGGCTGGTCCGCCACGTAGGCCATCACCGCCAGCGCCGCCGCGCACGAGATCGTGCAGCCGATGGCCAGACCGTCGAGGCCGTCGGTCAGGTTCACCGCGTTCGCGCTCGCAATGATGACCAGCTCGACCAAGACAATCGCCCACAGTCCCATGTCGGGGACAAGCGGCTTCTTGAGAAACGGCACCCACAACTCGCGCACAATCCTGTTCGTGTCGCTGTCGAGCCACAGCCACCCGCCGACGATGAGGCCCAGCACCACCTGGCCCATCAACTTCTCCCAACTGCCAAGACCCTGGCGCACCTTCTTCCGCACCTTCAGGTAATCGTCAATCCAGCCGAGCGCCGCCAGCCACAGCAGGCAGAACAGCGTCAGCCACACAAAGTGGATTTTCGGGTTGACCCACAACACCGTCGTGACCGTCAACGCGATCACGATCAGGATGCCGCCCATCGAGGGGGTGGCGCTCTTGCCCTTGCGCAACTCCGCCAGCGTCTTCAAGTCCGCGTGGTCGCCCACGTGCTCGCCGTATTTCAACCGGCGCAGCCAGCGGATGACCATCGGACCCAGCACGACGCTGATCAGCATCGCCGTCACCGCCGCCATCACCGCGCGGAAGTTGACATAGCGGAAGACGTTCAGCGGCCCCATCCAGTCGCTGAGTTGGTGCAGGTAGTAGAACATGGCCCTATCGCGTCAGCGCCTCGATCAAAGGTTCCAGTGTCATCCCGCGCGACGCCTTCACCAGCACACAATCGCCCACCTTGAGCCGGCCGCCCAGCGCCGCCGCCGCGCCAGACACGTCCTCGCACTCGACTACCGCGCCGGTCGCCATGCCGCGCGCCCGCGCCGCCGACGCGATGAACCGCGCCTGCGGCCCGACCGTCACCAGCAACGCCAGGCCCGCAGCGGCGGCCTCGACGCCAATCTGCCGGTGCAAAGGCTCAACCTGCGCGCCCAACTCCAGCATGTCACCGAGCACCGCCACGCGCCGGCCCGCGCATGGCCACGCCGCCAGCGCGCGCAGCGCCGCGCGCATCGAGTCGGGGTTCGCGTTGTAGGCGTCGTCGATCCAGCGCACGCCGTTCACCGTCCTCACCTGCATCCGCATCGCTGGCAGCGCAATCCTCCCGAAGCCCGCCGCAATCTCGTCCGGCGCCAGGCCCATCTCGCGCGCCGCCGCCGCCGCCAGCAGCGCGTTGGAAATCCAATGGTCGCCGATGGCCGCCAGCTTCACCGGCACGCGCGCGGCCACACCCGGCAACACCAGATCGAACGCGACGCCGTCCTCCCACCGCTGGATGTTCTCGGCGCGCACATCGGCCCCCGATGCCAGCCCGGCGGTGACAACGCGGGCCCGAGTCCGCCCTCGCAGGAACGGAGTCCATCGGTTGTCCGCATTGAGCACCGCCGCACCGTGGGCTGGCAAATTTTCGATCACCGCCGCCTTCTCGCGCGCGACCGCGTCCTCGTCACCCATGCCTTCGAGGTGGGCCGGGCCGACGTTGGTGATGACGCCGACCTCCGCCGCGACCATCGCCGCCAGCGGCGCGAGTTCGCCGGGATGGTTCATGCCCATCTCGAACACGCCGGCCTGATGCGCCGGCTGGATGCGAAGAAGGCTCAGCGGCACGCCGATGTGGTTGTTCAGGTTGCCCTCGGTCTTGATCGTCTCGAACCGCCCGGCCAGCAGCGTCGCGATCATGTCCTTCGTGCTGGTCTTGCCGTTCGAGCCGGTGACCGCGACGGTCCGGACCGGCATGCGTTGGCGGCAGGTCGCGGCGAACCGCTGGAGCGCCACCAGCGTGTCGTCCACTTCAATCAGCGGCAGCGCCAGCGAACCGGGCGCTTTGCGCCGGTCGGAGACAATCGCCGCGACCGCGCCGCGCCGGGCGGCCGCTTCCAAACAGTCATGGCCGTCGAACCGCTCGCCGCGGAGCGCGACAAAGATCTCGCCGGGCCGGAGCTGCCGCGTGTCGCTGGAGACGCCGGTGAAGATCGCATCACTCATGGCGGTGCTCAGCTTTGCGCCGCAGGCGCGGATGGCGAAGGCGACGGTTCGGTTTTCTTGCATTGTAGAAACTCACGCGCGACCTCGCGGTCGTCGAAGGAGATGACCGTGTCGGCAAATTCCTGGTAGGTTTCGTGGCCCTTGCCGGCGATGACCACGATGTCCTTAGGCTGGGCCAGGCTCAACGCGCGGCCAATGGCCTCGCGCCGGTCCACCAGCACCTCGTATTTCGACTGGCCGCCGGCCTGCGCGAGACCTTCCTCAATCTGCGAGATGATCGCGCGCGGCTCCTCCTTGCGCGGGTTGTCGGAGGTCACGACCGCGAAGTCGGCCAGTTCGCCCGCGACACGGCCCATGAGCGGGCGCTTCTTCGCGTCGCGGTTGCCGCCGCAACCGAAGCAGACCAGCAACCGCCCCTCCACCGTCTCGCGCAGCGTGGACAGCACGTTCTTCAGCGCGTCGTCGGTGTGCGCGTAGTCCACGAACACCTGGAACGGCTGGCCGCAGTCAATCCGTTCCAACCGGCCCGGCACCTGCGGCAGGCCGCGCAGCGCGCGGGCCATCACCGGCAGTTTCACACCGAGCGTGAGGCACGCGCCGACGGCGGCGAGCGTGTTGGAGACGTTGTAACGGCCAAACAGGGGCAGCGTGATCTTCTCCGTGCCTTTCGGCGTCGCAACCTCAAACCGGAGACCGACGCAGTTGGTCTTGAGTTCCCGGACGCGAACCATCGCGTCGCCGTGGGCGCCGTAGGTGAGCTTGGCGGCGCGCAACGGCATGGCGTCCAGTTCACGGCCCCGCGGGTCATCGAGGTTGATGACAGCCATGCCGATCTTGCCGTTGCTGGAGAGCGACTTGAAGAGGATCGTCTTCGCGTCGAAGTAGGCGTCCATCGTCTTGTGGTAATCGAGATGGTCCTGGGTGAGGTTGGTGAAGACGGCAACATCGAAATCAATGCCGAAGACGCGCTTCTGGACCAATGCGTGGCTGCTGACCTCCATGACGACCGCGCCGCAGTTCTGGCGCTGCATCTGGAACATCATCTCGTTCAACTCGATCGCCTCGGGCGTGGTGCGCGCGGCGGGGATGACGCGCGAGCCGATCTCGTAGCGCACGGTGCCGATGAGGCCGGTCTTGATGCCGGCTTCTTCGAGGATGCGCTTGATCATGAAGGTGACCGTGGTCTTGCCGTTGGTGCCCGTGACGCCGATGACCTTCATCTTGCGATACGGATAGGAGTAGAAATGGGCGGCGAGCCGCGCCATCGCCTCGCGCGCATCGGGCACGCAGATGACGGTGGCACGCTTGCTGGCGGGCGGCGCTTTCTCGACGATGATCGCACCCGCGCCGCGTTGGACGGCCTGTTCGATGAACTGGTGGCCATTGCTGCGCGTGCCGGGCATCGCCACAAACACGCTGTCGGGCGTCACACGCCGCGAGTCGTAGTGGATCGCCAGGATTTCGCGGTCGAGCGGGCCGTCCACTTGAGCGCCGCTCAGGGCTTCCATAAGTTTATTGAGTCGCATGATGGGAGACCGCCAGCCGCGACGCGTTTGTATGGGCGCTCGCGGGCTGTCCGGCAATTTCGTTCACGGGATGGTCGGGCGGGATGCTCAGGTATTTCGCCGCTTTCTCCGCCACCGCCCGAAACACGGGCGCGGCGACTCTGCCGCCGTAGTAGGCGCCGTCCGGGTCGTTCGGGTTGTCCATGGAGATCAGGATGCACAGTTCCGGCTTGCGCGCCGGGAAGAAGCCGACGAAAGAGGAGTAGTATTTCTGAACATAGGCGCGGCCTTCGATCTTCTGCGCGGTGCCGGTCTTGCCGGCAATCTCATAGCCCGGCACGGCCGCGTCGGTGCCCGTGCCACCCCGCTGCGTGACAGTGACCAGGGCGTCGGTCATCTGCGCGGCAGTCTCCGGCGTAATCACCTGGCGCACGATCATTGGCTGGAACCGTTCGACCGTCTGCCCCTCCTTGTTGAGCAGGGCGCTCACGATCATTGGTTTCATCAACCGGCCGCCGTTGGCGATGGCGCACATCGAGGCGCACATCTGCAACGGGGTCACCGCGACTTCGTGGCCCATGGGGATGTGCGCGATGCTGATGGCCGACCATGCGTTGGGCTTGTAAACGATGCCATTGACTTCGCGCGGCAACTCGATGCCGGTCTTCTGACCGAAACCGAACGCGCGGATGTAGCGGTGCAGCCGATCCGCGCCGAGCCGGATGCCGACGCGGGCGGCCCCGACGTTGCTGGACTTGGTGATGATCATCATGACGCTGAGCACGCCGTAGCGGTGCGCGTCGTGGAGCGGGACTTTGCAATAGACAAACGGCGAGGTGCAGTTGAAGGAATCCTCCAGCGTCACCGCGCGCTCGTTGATCGCGCCGGAGATGGTCACGATCTTGAAAGTCGAGCCAGGCTCGGCGACGTCCGCGACGCAGCGATTACGCAGGCGGTCCAGAACGGCCGTCTTCGATTCACCTGGAAGCAGTTTCCCGGGCGTGTTCGGATCGAATCCGGGCCGCACCGCCATCGCGAGCACCTCGCCCGTGCGCGGACGCATGACAATACCGACGACCGAGTCGGGCCGGCGCAGCGCCATGGCCTTGTCCAACTCCTCCTCCAGCGCGCCCTGGATCAGTTGATTGACGGTGAGCTGCACATCGCAGCCGTCGTGCGGGAGGATGTTCTTGCGCTCGTATTGCGGCAACGGCCGGCCGCGCGCGTCCTTTTCCGTCATCAGCAGACCGTCGTAGCCGCGCAGGCGCTGCTCGAACTGCCGCTCGATGCCATCCACGCCGGCGTGGTCGTCCGTGACGCGGCCCAGCACGTGCGCGGCGAGCGACCCGTTGGGATAGACGCGCTGGAACTCGTCCTTGTAGTAGGCGTAGATCGCGTTGCGGCGCGCCTCGGAAAGCTTGGCGGTCTGCTTTCGCGGGAGTTTCTTCGGGTCAAGGCCGAAGTCGAGCCGCGCGATTTCGTTGGTGAGACGGTGATACACCGTCTCATCCACCTTGCGCGCCAGCACAACGTAATGGGTGTCGCGACTGAGCTTGCCCCAGATGGCACGCTCGTCCATGCCAAGCACCTCGGCAGTCTTGCGCACGATGGCCGGCGCGACGGGCGCCGGCAGATCGAGACTGCTGAGCAACAGCGGATCGGCAGCGACAATCTTTTTCGCCATGCTAATGGCCAGGATTTCTCCGCCCGCGCCGAGGATGCGGCCGCGGCGGCCCTCGACAACATAGGTGCGCAGGCGCTCCTTGACAGCCTCACTGGCCAGCCAGGAGCGTTTGGTGACCTGCAAATCCACGAGCCGCCAGCCAATGGCGCAGAAGCCCGCAAGCAGCACCACGGCCACCAGCGTGGCCTGCAAGCGATGTTTGGCCTGGATCATTGCGTGCGGAACTGCGGCGAGGCCGCGGTGCGGCGTGTGTGGACGGCGGCCGAAGCGGCGGCAGTGCGCGCCGGCACGGGTTGGTAGTGGGCGGGCACCCGGATGATCTGGCTCTCGTAGGGAGTCACGAGGCCGAGTTGCCAGGCGCGGTTTTTCGTGTCGAGCACCCGCGGCAGCTCAAGCTGCGCAATCTGGAGCGCAAGCCGGTGATTGTTGTCGGAGACCTCCTGCAATCGCGAACGGGACTGGTCAATGTCGCGGGCGAGCATCGCGTTCTGCGTGTGCTGCCAGACGCACAGCATCGCCCCGGCGGCAATCATGCCGAAACCGGTGATCAGCTTCATCATCGGCCACAGCCGGACAGCGCCGCTCTCGCGACGGCGGTTGGATCGGGTCCAGGTCGGCATGACGGGTGGCTCCTTAGAGTTTCTCTGCAACGCGCAGCCGGGCGCTGCGCGCGCGGGGGTTGCGGGCAATCTCGTCGTCGGCAGCCATCATCGGCTTGCGCGTGACGAGGCTGAGTTGTCGGCGCTGGCCGCACCGGCATACCGGCAGTCCAGGCGGGCAGACGCAGTCGGCCGATTCGTGCCGCATGAAATCCTTCACGATGCGGTCTTCAAGCGAATGGAACGCGATGACGCCGATGCGCGCGCCAGACCTGCAGACCGTGAGCGCCGCCTCCAAACCGCAGTTCAGTTGCGCCAGCTCGTCATTGACCACGATCCGCAACGCCTGAAACGCCTGCGTCGCGGGATGCAGACCGCGCCGGCCGCGGCCTTTCACACGCTCTATCAACTCCGCGAGCTGCCGCGTGCTCGTGATTGGCTGCCGCTCGCGCGCGCGCACAATCGCCGCCGCGAGTCGCTTGGCTGCCGGCTCCTCGCCATAGACTCGAAAAACGCGCGCCAACTCCTCATAGCTGGCCTCGCGCAGAATGTCCGCCGCCGTCCGTTCCAGCCGGCGATCCATCCGCATGTCGAGCAGGCCGTCCCGCTGGAAGCTGAACCCGCGCGCCGCCGCGTCGAACTGCCGCGACGACACGCCCAGATCAAGCAGCACGCCATCCACACCGCTGAGGTTTTCGCACGCCGTTTTCATTTCCGAAAAATTCGCCCTCACCAACCGCACTCGCTCACCAAATCGCGCCAGCCGCTCCGCTGCCGCAGCCAGCGCTTCATCGTCAACGTCCATTCCGATCAACTTCCCGTCCGGCCCGGTCCGCTCCAACAGCGCCTCGGCGTGGCCGCCACCACCGATCGTCCCGTCGAGGAATATCTTCCCCGGGGCCGGTTGCAGCGCCTCGACGACCTGGTCGAGCATCACCGGCGCGTGGTAGTGCGTCATGATCGCCGCGCACGCTGTTGTCTCCATCAGTCGCCCGACACCGCGCACCCATGAAGCGGTATGTTCATGACTTCCGCGTCAGGCCCAAGAACCTGCCGGCCGCGGCCAGCCACGGATGTTTCAGCGACCGGCCACCGGCCGAGACGCGCTTGTGATGCTCCGCCGGAATGACATCCTCGTCGTCGAAGATGTCGCTCGATCCGGCGGCGCGGGAAAGAGACGCGCCCCGGTTCGGACCGCTCGCCACCGCCGGAGTTGGTGTGAGCGGCGCCACGAACCGAGGCGCGGATCGGCTAAATTGTGGGAACACAGGACCGTTCGGCAGCGCAAACCGCCGGCCGCGGTCGGTCATCTCGCGAACACTGTGGTTCGCACGCAAACAACGCGCCAAGTTCAGAGCACTCATGTGGCTCCTCCAGATTCTTCGTCGCTGCGAAAACGTCAGCAACGTCATGTTCATCCTTCTTCCAACTGCCGCCCGCGCGTCGCCGGCCCTGTCCGGCCTGCCCGGGCACCGCGCTAAATCCCCAACTTCTGCATCATCGTGCCGACGGCCTCGCGCTTGTCCTGCACCGCCGCCACGTGCCGCGAAGGCGACCATATCTCGAACTGCGACCGGTGGCCGCTCGCGGTGAAAATGATCACGCTGTCAATCCCGGCGTGCTTGACTTCCTCCGCCGAGAGACTCATCCGCCCCTGGCTGTCCATGGACACGCGACGCGCCATGTCATTCAGCACCAGGCCAAAATCGCGGTGCTGGTCCGGCTCGGGAAATTCCTGGACCAGATTGCTGTGAAGCTCGTCGAACTGCTCCTGCGTCATCACCGCGAGATACGACCGCGGATGCTGCACGATGATGAGTTCCTGGGCGCCCCTGGGCCGGAGCGATTGCGGCACGATGACGCGGTTCTTGTCATCCAGCGTGTGCCGGAAAACGCCGCGGACCTGAATTGTCTGTCGCACCGCCATGTCTGTCCTATGCACTCCTCCAAGCTCACCTTGGCTCCACTGAATGGGATGATACTCCACTTGCCACCACCGTCAACAACAAAGTGCATCTTTTTGTTGCTTGGTCGCGTTTACCGGACGACTAGTTCAGACCTTGTCACTCCCCAGCCGTGCGAAAAGTTCAAGGTAGGCGCCTGCCTGCCAATCCGGCGCGAAATGCGCGGCGGCATGCTCGCGGGCGCGGGCGCCCATTCGCGCGCGCAACGCCGCGTCGGCCAGCAACCGTTCCACTGCGCTGCGAAAGCCTGCGGCATCACCACGCGCAATGAGAATGCCGGATTCGTCTGGCACGAAACACTCCCCCACCCCGGTCGCGTCGGCAGCCACCACGGGCAACCCGTGCGCCTGCGCCTCGATGAGAAAATTCGACAGCGATTCGTTTTGAGAGGCCAACACCGCCACATCCGCTGCGCGGTAAAGCGGGCGCGGATCTGGGTGGAAACCCATAAACTTCACACGCTCGGCGATGCTCAGACCACTGGCGAGCGTCTTGCTGCCAGCAAGCGTCGGCCCATCGCCCGCGAGCCACAACTGCCAGTCGCACTCGCGCGGCAGTCGCGCCGCGATTTCGATCAGCATCCGCTGGCCCTTTTCGGAGCGAAACATCGCCACACAAAGCAGGACCACACATCCAGCTCCGGCCCCCTGCTGTGTGCGCAAAGTTTCGTTGCGCGATTCACCGCCAGCATCGGGTGGGAAAGCGAGTGAGTTATGTATGACAGTGATTCTTTCCGCCAGCGCGCCATGCAGGGCAATGAGCCGCTTCTTCGCCTCGTGGCTGTTAGCCACCACGTGGCGGGCGCGGTGCAGCGAGCGTTGAACGCCCCACGGTTGCGGCTTGTCCGTGCGCACGGTGGCGATCACAGCGGCGCGAGGCAGACGGCGTTGGAGGGCGGCGGCGTGGCGGTTGGCCGCTCGCCCCATGCAGAGGACAATGTCGGGCGCGAGCCGTGCTGCCGTGGAAATCAGACCCGGCGCAAACCAGTCGAGCCCCATGTCGAACGGCTGCAAGGCGCGGTGTTCAATGCCGTCCAGTTTGCGCGCCAGTATGCCGCCGGGCCGGAAGGTCAACAGTATCGCATCGTGGCCGGCCTTGCGGAACGCCTGCGTGAGCAGCACTGCTTGCCGTTCGGTGCCGCCGTTGCGCAGGTAGTCCTGGATGACGAGGATTCTCATGATGGGTTCCGCGTGGGCACAGGATCAGTGAACTCGAACGGCGACTGCAAGCGAAAGATACGCTCGATTTTGCGGGTCGAGCCGGCATGATGGCATTGCCCGCGCAAGCGCGCGGAAGACAGGACGGGGACGTGCAGAGCGAGTTGTCACAATCAAACACACAACCGTCGTCCGGGAAACCGAACACGACAATGGCTTTCCTCCGGCTGATGGACCAGGTGAAAGCGTTCCGGCCGACATTGTTTGTGACCGGGGGCGAGCCGACGCTGTATTGGGAGTTTGAGGGCTTCGTCAGAGAGGCGAAGCAACGGCGGCTGTTCATGCACCTGGCGACCAACGGCTTGTCGCTGGAGAAACACGCCGCCATGCTGGTCGAACAGGGCGTGGAGTTCGTCACAGTTTCGCTCGGCGGAAGACGTGGCGTTGATCGGCCGGAACCTCCGAACCGCTACGGAACAGGCGCGGGGCCGCATCCGGCTGACGTTTCTGCCTGATTTGTCGCCGGAGTTGCTGGCGCCGTATTACTTCGACCTGAACCATCCATTTGCCGGCCAGTGCAGCGCGCTCTGGAAAACGCTGCGCGTCATGCCGGATGGAACCGTCTCGCCATGCCTGCACGTCGTCGCCGGCAATATCGCCACTCAGACCATCGAGGAGATCTGGAACGGCCCCGCCATGCGGCCGTTTCGCGAGATGATCGCGCGCGGGCTGTTGCCGGGTTGCGCCCGGTGTTGTAACCGGAGTTTTTCCTGATCGCCGATCACGGGGCCAAGCCGGATAGTTTCTCCGGCTTGAGCGCCGCTCCCAACGCACGCCAGTGTTTCTCCTCGCCGGCCCGCCGCGCGCGCGGCACGAGCAGATCTACTGCAATGAGGCTGCCCACAAGGCTGAGTGTGTGGATACCGTGGATGGGCGTGCCCGGCGCAGGCTCAATCCGCGCGACATGGCTCTCCCGATACTCGCTCCCGTTCAGCGTTTCAACGCGATTGATGTTCAAGCCGCCGCCATACCGCCGCGAGCAATCCTGCGAGGGCCGAACAACGTGGCTGCCGTGCCGGTAAATCCCGCCCCCTGGCCGCGCGCGGCGCACGTCCGACATCACCGGGTTGAGCGGATGGGGCCGCCAGCAGTCGCTCAACGGCTCGTCGGCGCTGAAGAGACACAACTCCTCGTGGCGCGAAGCGTCCTCCTTGCCGCCGAGGTTCGCGAACAGCCACCACGTCGCGCCGTCGCGAAACAGCGTTGCGTCCACCGCCGTGACGCCGCTCATCATCGTCTTGTGAAACTCCCATCGCAGCGGAAACTCAACGCACTTGTAAACCTCGATGGCCCGATTCTGCGCCGTCTCCGGGATCATGTAGTAGTCACCCTGCCACTCGAAGACGAACGGATAGGAGAGATGATACGGCCGCTCCAGGACGCGCGCGGGCGGCTGACATGCCCCTCGCTCATCCATCACGACCAGCGCAATGCACCCGCATCGCCCGCCGGGGACAAGCTCCTCGAAGAACACGTAATACTTGTCTTCATGTTGGATCACACACGGGTCGGCCCAATCCCGGCCGTCAGGCGGAACGAGCGGGACCATCCTCGGCTCGGCCCGCCCCGCCTCCCACAGGAACGTCACCACGATCCATTGCTCGCGCCGCGTTAGTTCATGCAACCCCCGCCGTGCGCCGTGCAGCCAGCGTCGCGCCGTGTGATGGAGCGACCGGACAGTGGCGGTGGATGTTTTTCCTCGCTTCACGGTTTGGTCACTTGTGATTTCTCGACCAGTTCACGATACACCGCGTCGTAGGCGGCGATCATCTTTTCCGGTGTGAACTCGGTCGCGATGCGCCGCGCCGCCGCCACACCGAGTCGCGCGCCCCGTTCTGGATTGTGCAACGCGAAGTCCATCTTCTGCGCCAACTCCTCCGGTGCCGACGGCAGCACCAGCCAGCCATGCTCGCCATCCACGATCAAGTCCAGCACGCCATCCACGCCACTCGCGATCACCGGCAGGCCCGCCGCCATCGCCTCCATGACGGCGTGCGGCATTCCTTCCGACAACGTCGGGTGAACGAAGAGATCCATCCCGGCCAGCAGGTCCGACACATCATTGCGGTCGCCTAAGAAGATCACCCGCTCCGAAAGCTGCAACTGCGCCACCTGCTTCTCCAATCGCCGCCTCAACGGTCCGTCGCCAATCAGCGCCAGCACTGTATCAGGATGTGCGGTTGCGATTCGCGCATAGGCCGCCAGCAGGTCGCAATGCGCCTTCTTCGGCGAGAGCCGGCCGACCATGCCGATGACCTTCGTCGTGTCGGGAATGTCCAGTTGCAGCCGCCAGGCCCGCGCGGCTGTTTTCCGGTCGCGTTTGTCCACGGGAATGCTGTTGGCAATGTAGATGGCCCGCTCCGGCAGCACCCCCTCATGCTCGACGGCAAACGGGATCACCTGACGGCCCACAGCAATGACCTTGTCGGCCAGCCATGCCGAGAGCCGGATCAGTGGAAACTGCCAGCGCGGCAGGTGCGCATTGCGGGATTGGAGGGAAGAGACAATGACCTTCGCGCCCGCCAGCCGCGCCAGCGGCCGGCCGAGCATGTCGCTGAACGGCAGAATCGTCTGCACGATGTCGGGCTGCCAACTCTTGATCGCCCGGAGAAGTTTGATGAAGCCAACCAACGCAAACAACGCCGGCCGGCCGATGATAGTCACGGACACGTCGGCGCGCTCCAAATCCGCGACCACCTCCGCGTGGACAGCTTCGTTGAGGCAGCACACCCGTTGCTCATAACCTCGACGCGCCAGCCCCTCGACCAGAATCGTCAGCCACCGCTGCATGCCGCCGCGGCCGAGGTCGTCCACGACGTGGAGCAAGCGAATCGGTTTGGCGGCCTGGAGCATCTGTGGCAAGCACTCGGCCGCCGCTACGCCGCGGGGCGGAAGTGTTTCTTGATCCAGAACAGGTAGCCGAGCATCAGCAGGAACGACGTGATCGTCCAGACCGACATCGTCTGACTGGAGATGAAGCCCATCTGCTTGATCTGTTGCTCCGGGTAACCCATTTGGCGAT
Source organism: Methylacidiphilum sp. (assembly GCA_020718125.1). Classification (GTDB taxonomy): domain Bacteria; phylum Verrucomicrobiota; class Verrucomicrobiia; order CAIQCK01; family CAIQCK01; genus JACRKA01. The sequence goes on from DYDC01000003.1 coordinate 29,762, forward strand.
ACAGATCCATGATGTCCACGCGCAGGAACGTGACCGCCGTCGAGAGACCAAACAGGACAAGCACCACGACGCAAGTCAGCCAGGCCGACGCCTTCAAGCGGTAAAGGCCCAGCGCCAGCCAGATCCAAACCACACCCATCGCCACGAAGAAGATGGATGCAGCCGGCCCGGAGACCAGCAGGCCAAAGAATGGCATTACACTCTTGAAGCTCAGCGGCATGGCGAACAGCGACAGCGAGCCAACGGCAAGCCACAGCGATGCCGCGAGCACGGGCAGCGGGCACGCATCGGTCCAGCGCGCGACCGGATCGCGCGCCTCGCACGTCGCCCGCACGTGCCTGCTGCCGTAGAACAGCGCCAACGTGGCGGGAACAAACAGAAAGACAATGACCAGGATGACGCCGGCGATGGCCATCCCGATCCAGATCGTCGGCGCGTCAGGCTGGCTGGCCATCATCCGCGGCATGATGAACGCGCACGCCACCATCGAGATGATGCCGACCACCAACCAACTCCACGCAAAGACCAGCATCAACGCCCGCGCCCAGCGGCGGCACCGGATGGAACCGATGCCGAGCCAGACGAACGCCACGGCGATGGCGGCATAGAACACCGCCCCCGGGATGATCATCTGGTAATTCGCCGGCGTGCCGCTCATCTGCGCCTGCATTGTCTGGCCGAAGAACATGGCGGGCGCCAGCAGCGCGCACAGGCAGCCGAGCAGGACCTCCAGCACCCCAAAGAGGATCAAACCGGCGCGACGGTCTTTGAATGATGTCATTGCGGACTGGCTCATGATGGACTCCTTTCCAAAGCAGCGACGCGAAGACTAGGCAACATGGCCGGTCGAGGCAACGCAAATCACGGCGGAAAACCAGACTCATCCAAACCACAGCTAAGGTCAGCCGCATCCCGCAGAAGAAAACGCTCACCATCAAGCCGATCCGCAACCGCCAGACGCCCGCGCTGGAATACCGCGAGCCGTTCACGTTCGACAGCTACGACGCCGACTGGGCCGTCCGTAACAAGTCCAACGGTCACGCCACACGGCTCGATGAGAAGCGCGGCGGCAAGATCATCTGCAAGGGCTTTGTCCACACGTTCTATCCGCTGGTGCCGCCGGAGAAGTATTTCGCGGCGCACCCGGAGTATTTCTCCGAGATCACAGGCAAGCGGACGCACGACCACGCGCAGCTCCGCCTGACCTATCCCGACGTGGTGGACATCGTCACGCAGCGCGTGCTGGAGCAACTCAAGGGCGCACCGCCGCGGACCATCGTCTCCGCGTCGCAGAACGACTGGCACGGCCAGTGCCCGTGCGCAAAATGCAAGGCCATCGAGGACGAGGAGGGCAGCCCGTCGGCGCCGCTGCTGCGGTTCGTCAACCATGTCGCCGATCGCGTCGAGCGCGCGCGGCCGGACGCGGCGATTGACACGACGGCCCGCCAATACACGCGCAAGCCGCCGCGCCTCGTGAAGCCGCGGCCGAACGTCATCGTGCGGCTGTGCAGCATCGAGTGTTCGTTCTCGCATCCGCTCGGCGGCGCTGGGCAGAACCGCAAGTTCTGTCGAGGACATCGAGGGCTGGTCGAAGATATGCCAGCGGCTTTACACCTGGGACTACGTCACCGACTTCGCGCATTACGTCCAGCCGCACCCAAACCCGCGGGTGCTCCAGCCCAACATCCAGTGTTTCATCGCCAACGGCGTGAAGGGCATCTTCGAGCAGGGCAGTTACCAGTCGCCCGGCGGCGAACTGCGGGAACTGCGCTCGTGGCCGCTCGCGAAACCGCTCTGGAACCCGCGCGCCAACGTCAACGCGTTGATGAACGCCTTTCTCGCCGGCTACCACGGCCCGGCCGCGCCGTTCATCCGCCGCTACATGGACCTAATGCACGACGAGGTCACGAGGACGAAGCACGAGCTGAAATACTACCCGCCGACGACCGCGCCGTTCCTGTCGCAACCGGTCATCGCGAAGGCCGACGCGCTGTTTGCCTCGGCGGAGAAGACTGTCGCGAAAGACGCCGCGCTGCTGCATCGCGTGAAGGCGGCCCGGCTGCCGGTCCATTACGTGATGATGCAGCGCGAGAAGGCGTGGAAGCGCAGCGGCGCAAAGTGGCAGCCGTCGCTGTCGGGCCACGCGCTGCGCGAACGGTTCTTCGAGATCGCCGCAGCGGAGAAGATGACGACAATCAACGAAGGCCGCTCAATGGACGACTTCCGCACCGCCACGCGGCTCCCTGACCGGCGCGCGCCGTTGCCGCCGTCGCGCAAGCTCCGCATCGGCTGTGTCGGCATTGGCGGCCAGGGCGACGGCGTGACCGCCGAACTCGCCACGTTCGAGAATGTCGAGATCGCCGCGCTCTGCGACGTGGACGACAAATACGCCGCGCGCAACATCAAGAAGTATCCCGGCCGGCCGCTCTACAAGGATTACCGCGTGATGCTCGATAAGGAGAAGGGCCTCGATGCGGTGATGGTTGGCACGCCGGACCATTGGCACGCGCCGATCTCGATCGCGGCGATGCAGCTCGGCAAGCACGTCTATTGTGAGAAGCCGCTGGCGCACTCTGTCGAGGAGGCGCGGTTGATGGCGCGCGTGGCGCGCGAGACGGGCGTGGTGACGCAGATGGGCAACCAAGGCCACGCCGGCGAGGGCCTCCGGCTGACGAAGGAGTGGATTGACGCGGGCGCAATCGGCAGGATCAGCGAGGTCCACGTCTGGTCGGACCGGCCGGGCAAGTTCTGGCAGACGCAGGGCCGCCTCCGGCCGACCGACACGCCGCCGGTGCCGGCGGGCCTCGACTGGAACCTCTGGCTCGGCCCGGCGAAGGAGCGCCCGTATCATCCCGATTACTGTCCCCGCCAGTGGCGCGGGTGGATTGACTTCGGCTGCGGCGCGCTCGGCGACATAGGTGCAGGGATGGCTGGCTGGTTACGCGGCCAGGGTGGATTGACTTCGGCTGCGGCGCGCTCGGCGACATGGCGGTGCACAATGCCGACCCGGCGTTCTACGCGCTCGACCTCGGCGCGCCGGACTGGGCCGAGGCGGAGTCCTCGCCGACGAATCCCGATTCATTCCCGCTCTGGAGCATCATCACCTGCCATTTCCCCGCCAAGGGCAACCGCGGCCCGGTGAAGATGGTGTGGCATGACGGCGGCAAGCAGCCGCCACGCCCGCCGGGACTTGAAGCCGATGCCAACCTCGAAAGCAATGGCATCTACTTTGTCGGCGACAAGGGCGCCCTCATGGCCGGCGGTTGGTCGGGCACGCCTCGCATCGTTCCGGAGACGAAGATGCAAGCGTTCAAGCGCCCGGAGAAGACCATCCCCCGCAGCGTCGGCCATCGCCGCGAATGGGTCGAAGCCTGCCTCGCGGGAAAGCCGCGGGACGCGAAGTCCGGCTTCTGGTATTCCGCGCCGTTCACCGAGGCATTGCTGGTCGGCCTGCTGCCGGTGCTGACCGGCAAACGCATCCAGCGGGACGCCGCCGCGATGAAAGCAGTCAACGCGCCCGAAGCCGAGCCGTTCATCCGCAAAGCCTACCGCCGCGGCTTCGAACTGCCCGCCGTGGCGACTCGGCGGCGCATCCGCTGGTTCGGAAGCTGAGGGGCGCACGAACGACCGATATCTTCGGCGACAACGACGCGCACAAGAGATCAGCGATTCGATTTGGATCACAAAGAATAGGGAACCTCCGGTAACTATTCGCCAGATGAAATTCGTTGATAGGGGTAGGGATGAAGGATTGAACTTCACCCCTCCCTCCGAACCGGAC
>DYDC01000106.1 GCA_020718125.1 Methylacidiphilum sp.
AGTCTTTGCGCTTGCCTCGTCGTTACCGACAGCGTGCTGTCGAGCAGATGGTGCTTTTGGAGGCCAAGCGTTGAGCGTTCCCAAGTTGCCGGCAGACTTTGTGAAGCTCTCGCGCAGGCTACCGGCTATTGCAACACCTGAACCGCCGGCCAATCGCGCAATCCCAACCATTTCATGGTCAACGAACCCTTGTTTCTGTGGGGGAAGCATTGAGGATGGAATGGTCAACCTGTTGAATCTCAAACCGTTCAAGTGTTGCAATAGCTACTGGCTATCGCCCCGGAATAATCGTTTGACAGCCGCTGAAAGGCATGGAAGCATCTTCGCCGCGTGCAACGGGGGGCTTGGGTGTTTTCTTGGGCCGTTCCACCGCGCGCAACCAGAAGGAGTCGTTCGACAGAATAATGAGTATGTGTGTTTATTTGCCGGACGGGGCCATCCCGCACGGCTTGCTGCATAGTGAAAGCCGCGCCGCAGACAGGGCCGTGGTGGGTGCCGTTGCCGCCTTTTAGCGAGGGATTTGTTGTGCCTGTTCCACTGTCTCAAGCCGCCACCATTGCCACCTACGTCCTGAAGCAGAGGCTGAAGGGCAACAAGTATTATCCGCTCGTGCTGATGCTCGAGCCGCTGTTCCGCTGCAATCTGGAGTGCGCCGGCTGTGGCAAAATCCAGTATCCCGATCACGTCTTGAAACGCCGCTTGACGCCGGAGCAGTGTTTCAAGGCCGTGGAGGAATGCGGCGCGCCGATGGTCAGCCTTCCCGGCGGCGAACCGCTCATCCACCCGGAGATCCGGCAGATTGTCGAGGGCCTGATCGCGCGCAAGAAATACATCTACCTCTGCACCAACGCGCTGTTGCTGAATCGCAAGCTGGACCTTTTCAAACCTTCGAAATACCTCACCCTCAGCGTTCACTTGGACGGGCTGAGCGACGAGCATGACTTCGCGGTCAACCGCGACGGCACCTTCGACACGGCCGTGGAGGCCATCCAAGAGGCCCTCCGACGCGGCTTCCGTGTCACGACCAACACCACGCTTTTCGAGGGCGCCGAGCCGGAACGGGTGCGGGCGTTTTTCGATTTCCTGACCAAGACGGGCGTCGAGGGCATGATGTTGTCGCCCGGTTACAGCTACAGCCACGCGCCCGACCAGGAACACTTCCTCGGCCGCCGGCGGACGACGGAGCTGTTCACGCGGATTCTCGGCAACCCGAAACGCGCCTGGCAGTTCAACCAGTCCCCGTTGTTCCTGGAGTTCCTGATGGGACTGCGTGAATACGAATGCACCCCGTGGGGCATGCCGACCTGCAATATCTTCGGCTGGCAGAAACCGTGTTACCTCCTCCAGGACGGCTATGCGAGCACCTTCAAGGAACTCATCAAAGAAACCGATTGGGAAAACTACGGCCACCATACGGGCAACCCGCGCTGCGCGAACTGCATGGTCCACTCCGGCTACGAGGCCACCGCTGTCAACGACACCTTCGGCGCGCTCGGCGGCTTCCTGCGCACAGTGAAGCTCACGATCTTCGGCGAACTCGGTGAAGGTTATCGCCAGCGCCCCGTGCCAGTCCCTGTATTGAACGGCGGCCACGCCGACTGCAACGCCAATTGCAGCAGCGGCAAGATTGCCGACGACACGCACACCTGCGGCTGCGGCAACGGCGCCAGCGGCTGCTGCGCCACCACGAAGACCGAACCCGCTCCAGCGGGCAAGTGAGGAGGACTGACACGATGAACGACCTCCATGCCGCCGTTGAGAAGGCTTTCGATTACCGTGGCGACGTCACGCTCGACCTCAAGGACGGCCGCCAGATCACCGGGTTCATGACCAATCGCGAGGCCCGCGGCACGGGAAGCCATCCGCAGCCTTTCGTCGAGATGATGATCGAGGGTCGGGAGGGATTGCTCCGGGTCGGCTACAGTGACATCGTCACGGTGCGTTTCACGGGTGAGGATGCCTCCACCGGCAAGTCCTGGGAAGAGTGGATTGCCAAACACGAGGCGCTCAAGAAGGCCCACGCCTCCCACAGCCACTGACGTTTTCACCGAAGTTTTTCGTTGAGCGCCCGCACCGTCTCTGCCAGACTGCTTTTTACTGCGGCAGAAACTGCCCCCTTTCTTTCATGCCAGCGTTGTCGCCCATAGCGATACAAGTTGCCGTCCGAGAGGAACTGAATCCGATCCTCAAGCGTGTCCGTGTGGAGCGGGTTTTCCACGAGGTCACGTGGGATCAGCTCCGCAGCCTGCGCCACGCCCACCGCGACCACCTGCGGTTCTTCATCGGCACGCTCAACGACATCCCCGTCGTCGTCTTCCGCACCGGCGTTGGCCGCCACCGCGCCCGCGAGATCGTCCGCATCTTCTTCGAGCACTTCGAGCCGCGCCTGTTCATTTCCACCGGCTTCGGCGGGGCGCTCTCGCCGGACCTGGAAATCGGTGAAATCATCATGGCCAGCGACATCTGCGAGTTGCAGAGCGGCCTCTGCAACTGGCGCGGCGTCGTCCCCGCCACCAATGGCGAGGTCAAGTTCCGCCAAGGCCGGCTTGTCACGGCGGACCAGATGATTGTGGACGCCCTTGACAAGGCCAAGATCGGCGAGCTCCACAAGGCTTCCGTCGTGGACATGGAAACCAGCGCCGTGGCCGCGCTCTGCCAGCAATACAGCGTGCCGATGCTCGCCGTGCGCGCCATTTCCGACCGTTCGGACGAGAACCTGCCGCTGGAAATCAACTCGTTTTTCAACAACGGCCAGGTCCGCCCCGGCCTGGTCGCCCGCGCCATTGTCGTCCACCCGCCCACCGTGGTCGGCCTCTTCAAGCTCGCCAAGCACGCTTGGAAAGCCGGCGATGACCTCGCCCGTTTTCTCCAGAAACTCGTCGCCGCCGTTTGACTTTCTTCCGCGCGGCTGCTTCGACCCGCCCGCGCAGCCTACCTCAGCGGCACTTCGCATCCGGTTGTCCGCTGGATCATGCGTTGGATGCTCTCCAGCGTCCACTTCGCCGGTTTCGGCTTGTCCTGGCCCGAGACCAGTTCCTCCACCGTCGGCGTTTTCGACGCAATACCGCCGGGCGGCACCTCCAACCGCGCGACCCACGTGATCGCGTTGAGCACCAGCTTGCGGTAATCGTCGTGCGCCCAGTTCCAGTGCGAGTGGCCGCCGGTGAACCCGAAGCCACGCCCGCCGTCGGGCCGCTGGCAGACCCACGCGGTGTGCTCGGCCATTCCACGCCGCGCACGCACGGTGGGATTGCCGCTGTGCGTGCCATCAGGCTGTTCGCGCGTGCTGTCTGGCGGCGCGGCCGTCAGGATGGGCGTCACTCCATCCATCGGCTCGCGAAACCGCATGTGGTAATACCACTCGTCGCAAATCGTGAACGGCCGCACGCCGCGGGTCGCCGGATGCGACGGCAATTGCTTGAACGCCGCCTCCCACGACGGGTTCACCGACCAATGCTGTTCGAAATAGCCGCCGACCCATTTCAGCAACCTCTCCCGCGCCGCGCGGTCGGTCGTGTCGAGCGTGAAGTGCAGGCACGCCACGCCGGCACCCTTCCCCACCACACGCTCCAGTTCCTCGCCATGCTGGACCAGCAGATCGCCCGCGTCGCAATAGATGACCACCGCAGCCGCCCCCTCCAACACGGTTGCGTCCTGCGGCCAGCCGCGACTTACCACGGCCCACACGCGGTCGGGCATCGCCGTGTTCAGGCGTTGCGCCAGCAACTGGCAGCCCGCGTGGTGGCAATGCTGCGCATAACCGTGGCTGTCCGGCCCCGCCAGAAACACAACCTTCTTCCGGCTTTCCTCGCTGGCGCAGCCGGACGTTGCGAGTATCGTCACCGCCAGCGCCAGCCCGATCACGCGCGCGACGCCCGAAACGAAGCTTGTGGTGAAATCAGCCATCGCCCCTCACTCCCTACAGCGCGATCTCGCCCACAATCTTCTCTGCCAATCCGGCCAGCGTCACCACGCCCAACGGGTGCTTCTTCGCATCTAGCACTACCGCCATCGGCGCGCCCAGTCCCCGCAACCGTGCCAGCGCGCGGTCCAACGCCTCCGCCGCATCCACTGTCGGCGCGGGCCGGCTGAAATCCGCCGCCGTCTTCATGGCTGCGCCCGTCTCGCCGCGAAGAATGTCATACACGTCCACCCCCCCCAGCAGTTGCCCCGCCGCGTCCAGCATCGGCAACCACACCACCTCGTGGTCGCGCGCCTGGCGCAGGATTTCCGCCGCGGACGTCTGCGGCGTCACCGCCAGCACTTGCGCCATCGGCGACATCACGTCGCGCACCGGCGTCACGCACATTTCGAAGACGCCGGCGATCATTGTCCGTTCCTCGGCGCTGAGTTTCTGGCCCAGTTCGCCCTCACGCGCCAGCAGCAGCAGTTCTTCGCGCGTCACGAACAGTTCCTTCCGCTGGCGCGCCTCGCCGGCCAGCCGCATCAAGGCCGACGCCAGCGCCCCAAATGTCACCGTCAGCGGCTTCATCACCACCGCGCACCAGCGCAGCGGCATCGCCAGTATCATGCTCGACCGGAACGGATGGACCCGGAACAGCGACTTCGGCATCAGTTCGCCCACCACCAGCAGCACGAAAGTCATCGCCGCGATGGCCACTGGCAAGCCGAGCCGCGGCCAGTGCCGCATCGCCGCGCCCGCCGCGATGACGGTCGCGATGGCATTGACGAGCGTGTTGCCCACGAGCACGGTCGCCAGGAACCGGTCGGGACGCTCCAGGAACCCCTGCAACACCAGCGCCCGCGGGTCGCGCCGCCGCGCGTGATGACGCAGGCGGATCTTGTTCAGCAACAGCAGCCCGGTCTCGACGCCGGAGAAGCAAAACGAGATCGCCACGCACAGCAGCAGCGCGATGAGTTCCGCCAGGCTCATGCCGCGCCCTCCGGGCGGCGCACCAGCCGCAACTGGATGATCCGGTTCTTCGCCGCGCGCTCGACGGTGACCTCCACGCCGCGCAGCCGCGCCGTCACGCCGGGTTTCGCGATGCCGCTGAGCTGCGTCGCCACCAGCCCGCCAATGGTATCCACGCCGCGCGAGGCCAGATTCAGCTCCAACGCGTCGTTGAGGTCGTCCAGCCGCACGTCGCCCGCCACCAGCCAGGCGTCTTCACTGACACGCCGGATGTCCTCCTCCGGGGCGCGAAACTCGCCCGCCAGGTCGCCGACGATTTCCTCCAGGATGTCCGCCATCGTCAACAGCCCCTCCGTGCCGCCAAACTCGTCCACCACGACCGCCATCGGCCGCTTGTGCGTCTGGAACGCCTTCAGCAGCCGCACCGCGTTCATCGTCTCCGGCACGAACGATGGCGGGTCCATGATCTCCACCACGTCCTCGTCCGGCGCAAGCAGGCATCGTTTCACGTCGAGGATGCCGACAATGGTGTCGGGCGTCTCGTCATAAACCGGCACGCGCCGGTGGCCGCACTTCTTCAGGAACGCGATCAACTCGGGCTTCGGCATGGTCGCCGCCACACAGATCATGTCCACCCGCGGCACCAGCAGGTCCTTCGCGGTGTGGCGGCGCAGGCGCAGGATTTCCTGGATCATGTTCTTCTCCGCGCCACGCAACACGCCCTCCTGCATGCTGACCTCCAGCAACGTCCGCACCTCGTCCTCGGACAATCCCGCTGTCGGTTTCGCGCCCGACGGCACCAGCAGCCGGTTCAACCGCTGCGACAACTCATGCGACACGATCAGCAACGGCCCCACCACGCGCGCAATGGCGCGGATGGGCCGCGCCGTCAGCCGCACAACGCGCGCGGGATTGAGGATCGCCATCAGTTTCGGCGCAAGCTCGCCGATGGTGACCAGCAGCGGCGCCATGATGACGACGGCGAGCAAGCCCGCCATGGCCGGCGGGTGGTGCCGCAGCAACAACCAGAACATGACGGCCGTGGCGGTCGTGTTGACCAGCGTGTTGCCCAACAGGATGGTCGAGAGCAACCGGCGCGGCATGCCGAGCAGTTCCGCCACGACGGCGCCGAGCGCGGGGGATTGCCCCTCAAGCCGCCGCGCCTGGATCCGGCCCAGTGAGAAAAGCGCCGTCTCCGTGCCGGAAAAGAAGGCCGACAGCGCCAACAGCGCCAGCAGGCCCAGCATCGGCAATATCCAGTCGGTCATCGTTGTCGCGCGTCCTCCGTCACCGCGACGTTAACCGAGCCTGGCGGCAGGCGTCAACGACCGTAACTGCCGAGAATGACCTCCACATTGCGCTCGCCGAAGCGCCGCTCCGCATACAGGCGGCAGTTGCGCCGCAGCGCGTCGAGCCGCGCGCTGTCGCGATGAAGGTCACTGATGACGCGGCGGAAGTTCCCGGCGTCCGCCAGGTCCACCAGCACGCCGACGGTGGCATCCACCGCCTCGGGGATGCCGCCTTTGTTGCTCGCCACGACGGGACAGCCGCACGAGAGAGCTTCAATCAGGATGCGGCCGAAACCCTCTTCGTATTGCGACGGCACGCACAGCAGGTCGGCGGAGTTGTAATAAGGCGGCAACGATTCGTTGTTCACCTTGCCGGCGAAAACGACGTTGGGCAGTTCACGCTGCGCCTGCTCAAACCGCTCGCGCAAAGGCCCGTCACCGGCAAAGACGAACTGGACCTCCGGAAGCTGCCGGGCCACGTCAAGCAACACCTCCGTGCCTTTCACGGGAATCAACCGGCCCACAAACAGCACCGTGAAACGGTCGGGGATGCCCGTTTGCCGGCGGCACGCAGCCTTGTCCATCGGCTTGAACCGTTCCTGGTCAATCCAGTAGGTGAACGTCCCGACCTGGTCGGCGGCCAATCCCAGCCGCAGGATTTCCTGGCGCGAGGCTTCGGCCAGACATAGGACTTTGTCCGCGCCACGCAACGTCCACGCGAGAAACCGCGGCAGCAACCCACCGCCCGCGAGGTCGTAGAGCCACCCGTAAACCGCGTGGACGCTGACGACCAGCCGGCAGCGGAAGACACACTTGAGCAGCCGCCCGATGACCGAACACACCATTCCGTGGACATGCACCGCGCTGACGCGCCGCGCGTTGAAAAGCATGTGGAAGAACGCCGCCGCCGCCAGCACAGGGAAAAGATAGAGGAACTGCAACGCCGGATACGGCTCCAGTTTGTTGAACAGCCCGAAGCCGATCCACGGCAACCGTCGGATGGTGACGCAGCCTCGCCGCTCGACGCGCGCGCCACGCGACTTGGTGATGAGCGGCTGATATGTGAGGACATCGGCACGAACACCACGCCGGACCAGCGATCGCTCCAGGTCGCTCAAGTGCGTTTCCACACCGCCGACGTTTGGCGCGTAGCAATGGCACAGGATCAAAACGCGGCTCTCGGAATCGTTTCGCATCAGGAACCTTTGTTCGAGCCTGTAGGCGCGGTGGACCGACGGCTTCCCGCCGGCCTGACAAAACTCCACAGCAGCCCAAGAAATCCCGCCATCCACTGCGTCGTCTTCATCGTCACCAGGCCCGCTGCGTGCAACGGATCACGCGCCAGCAACCGCCATTGCCGCAGGAACGCGGGCTTCAGCGGCGCGAACCGTTTCACACCCGTGGCGCCGGCCCGCGCGAGGTATTCCCACATCAACGACCCGTAGTAGAACTTCTTCCGCGCCACCGACCAGAAGCCGGCCGGCTCATGATGGACCAGCACCACCTCGGTCCGCGCGATTTTGTAACCGCCGGCCTTCAGCTTCTCATGCAGGTCAAAGTCCTCGCCCGCGACCATCGTCTCGCTGTAACCGCCCACCTTCCAGTAGGCGCTGGCGCGGATGAACCGGTTCGCCGCCTCCATGTAGGGGTCGTTGTAATAGCACCGCTTCTCCAGCTTCTGGCACTCTGCCCAGAAACCGCCGCCGCCACCTTCCTCCGGCAAAATCACCGCATCGGCCCCCTCCCCCGCCAGCCGCACACAATCGCCCACCAGCCCCGGTCGCAGTTCCATGTCGCTGTCGAAAAACATCACGAACTCGCCCCGCGCCTGCCGCGCGCCGAAGTTCCGCTGCACGTTGCGCTCCGGCCCCTGTGTAAAGAACCGCACCTCCGGATACCGCGACCTCACCAGTTCCGGCTCACCATCGGTCGAGTGGTTGTCCACCACGATCACCTCAACCGGCTGATAGGTCTGCGCGCGTATGGAATCCAGCAGCCGCGGCAGGATGGCAGCCGAGTTCTTTGTCGGGACGACGATGCTCACCAGCGGCGGCGTCATGCAAAAAATCCGAAATCCGAAATCAAAAACAAATCCGAATCCCCCAATGCGCCAAACGCCGCATGGCGGACGCGGATGGTTGTTTCCGAGCGCCATCCTCAGCCGCCCGCCCAAGCCGATGCAAGCGGAAAGTATCCGGCCCAGCCTTCAGGGCCAGGGGCCTTTCATCTGCAGGAGTCGAAAGGGCGCGGGGCTGGAGAGCGC
>DYDC01000107.1 GCA_020718125.1 Methylacidiphilum sp.
GATGCGCTCGGCGGTCTCGCCCATGTCCAGCTTCACCACAGGGTCCGTGAGGCCGTCGGCGAGGATCGCGTCCACCAGCGTGCCGTCGCCAAGCTTTTTTCCCCAGCGCAGGTCCATCGCATAATGCGGTGCGCAGCTCATGGACTCGACTCCGCCCGCGAGCACGAGCGACGCCTCGCCCTTCGCAATGCTGTCCGCCGCCAGCGCGACGGCCTTGAGGCCCGACGCGCAAACCATGTTCACGGTGAACGCGGTCGTCGCTTGCGGCAAACCGAGGCGGAGGCCGACCTGCCGCGCGACATTCATGCCCGAACCGGCCTGCAACACCTGGCCGAGGATGACGTGGTCAATGGCTGGCTTGAGCGCGGGCGTCACGACGGCCTCGCCGACTTGCAGCGAGAGGTCGGCGGCGGCGAACGATTTCAGTCCGCCACCGATCCGGCCGACCGGCGAACGGCGCGCGTCCACGAGGTAAATGGGCTGGGTGTATTTCATATCAGGATGGCTCGAAACAGGCGGTGGGCATGAGGCGGGATTCGACAGACGCAGGCGCGAACTCCATCAGCGGCAGAATCTGTTTTTCCGCCGCGACACCGGGGGCGATCTCGCGCAACACGAGGCCGGCGGGCGTGAGCGCAAACACCGCGCGCTCGGTGATGAACAGCACCTCCTGTCCGCGCGCGAGCGCCGATGGGCCGTGGAAGCAGACCTGTTGCACGCGCTTCACAAACTTCGCGTGCCGGCCTTCGCGCACGATGCGCAGCGAGCCGCGGTCCACCGCCACTTCGAGGTCGCCCGCGCGGAACGTGCAGCAAAAGACCACGCGTTTGGCGCTCTGAGCGATGTTCACGAAGCCGCCGATTCCCGCGAACCGGCCCGCGAACGTGCTCACGTTCACGCTGCCTTCCGCGTCCACCTCCACCGCGCCGAGCACGGCGGTGTCGAGGCCGCCGCCGTCATAGAAATCAAACTGCGACGGCTGATCCACAATGGCCTCCGGATAATGGCTGCAACCGAAGCTCAACCCCGATGCAGGCACGCCGCCCGTCGGCCCGCTCTCCAGTGTGAGCGTGAACTCACCGAGTCGGCCCGTCTCCGCCGCGACCGCGGCGACGGCTTCGGGCAGGCCGATGCCCAGGTTGACGATGTCGCCCCTGCGGATTTCCATGAGCGCACGCCGGCCGATGATCTTGCGCTCTGAAAACGGCAGCGGCGCGAGCGTGCCGCGCCCATCGGCGGCGGTGACGAAGGCTTCATTGAATTGTTCGCCGAACGTCTGCGGATGCTGCGCCGGTTCCGCGACGACGATGTAGTCCACCAGCACGCCGGGCACGCGCACGGATTTCGGGTCGGCGATGCGTTCGACGACCCGCTCGACCTGCGCGATGACGATGCCGCCGTGGTTTTTGGCGGCCTGCGCGATGGGGAGCACTTCGCCGATCAGGCCTTCGCGCTCCATGCTGAGGTTGCCGCGGCGGTCGGCGCTCGTGGCACGGATGAGGCCGACGTGAACGGGAAAGGCGCGGTAGCGCAGCCACGTCTCGCCGTCGAGCGTGAGGCGTTCCACCAGCGGCTCGGTGGTGCGCGCGTTCAGGCGCCCGCCGTCGTTCTGCGGGTCCACAAACGTATTCATGCCGATCTTCGTGATGACGCCGGGACGCTTTGCCGCAATCTCGCGCAGCAGCACGCAGAGAACGCCTTGGGGAAAGTTGTAGGCCTCGATCTGGTTTTCGAGCGCGAGTTTTCCGAGTTTCGGCGCCAGGTTCCAATGTCCACCCACGACACGCTTCACCAGCCCGACGTGCGCGAGGTGGTTCAGCCCGCGTTCGCCCCGGTCGCCCTGGCCGGCGGCGTAGAGCAGCGTGAGGTCGCGCGGCGAGCCGTCCGTGAGGAACCGTTGCTCCAGCGCGGCGGTCAGTGCTTCCGGATGCCCCGCGCCAACGAAGCCGCCGACGGCCACGGTCGCGCCATTGGGGATCGCCGCGACCGCTTCAGCGGCGGAGGTGATGCGCGCCGCGCCTCTCATCCGCGCCAGCCTCCGTTGACTTCGATCGTCTGGCCCGTCACATAGCTCGCGAGCGGGGAACAGAGGAAGAGCGCGACGTTCGCCACTTCGTCGGTCGCGCCGAAGCGGGCGAGCGGGATGTTCTTCATCATCTCGGCGCGGATGTTCTCAGGAATCGTCGCGGCCATGGCGGTTTCGATGACGCCGGGGGCGATGACGTTGGCGCGGATGCGGCGGCGGGCGGCCTCGCGGCTGACGACGCGCATCATCGCCTGCACGCCGGCCTTGGCGGCGGCGTAATTGGCCTGGCCGTAGAAGCCTTGGATCGCCGCGATGCTGCCGAGGCTCACGATGGCGCCGCCGTCGCGCATGATTTCGAGGCCGAACTTGCAGCAGTGGAAGACGCCGGAGAGGTTCACATCGAGGACGGACTTCCATTCGTCGAGCGACATCTTGGCGATGGTGCGGTCGCGGATGATGGCGGCGTTGTTGATGAGGAAATCAATCCCGCCAAGGCGTTGCTGAATCTCCTGCATCATGCGCTGCACGGCGTCGGCCTGCGAAACATCCGCGGCCGCGACGACGGCGCTCGCAGGGCGGCTGGCGTTCAACCCGGCGGCAACCATGTCCGCGTCCGCGCGTGTCGTGCCGATGTCGGGATGGTTCAACACCACCGTCGCCCCCGCCTGGTGAAACGTCCGCGCCATCTGCGCGCCGATGCCCTGCGACGCGCCGGTGATGAGCGCGACCTTGCCGGAGAGATCAATTGTCAGGCTCATGGAAAGTCGTCTCGGCTACGCGGCGATTGTAGAAGACGGCGCGCTGTTGGCAAGCCGCGCAACAGCCGTCAGCGCGTCAGCGTGCCCTTCGTGCTCGGCACGCCCGTGACGCGCGGGTCGCGCTGGCAGGCGAGATCGAGGGCCTTGGCCAGCGCCTTGAACACGCCCTCGATCATGTGGTGCGCATCGCGGCCGGCCTGGATGACGATGTGGAGGTTCGCCGCCGCACTGGTGGCAAACGCGCGGAGGAATTCCTCGACGAGCTGCGGCGTGAACCGCTCGCCCGCGGTGCGGCCGATGACCGCGCCGCCGACCTTCGTCAACCGCGCGCCTTCATAGACCAGCACGGGCCGGCCGCCGAAATCGAGCGTGGCCTCGACGCGCGCCTCGTCCATCGGCACGCGCGACCAGCCGTAGCGTTTGATGCCGCGTTTGTCACCAAGCGCCCGGGCGAACGCTTGGCCCAGCGCGATGCCGCAGTCCTCCACCGTGTGGTGGAAATCAATCTCGATGTCGCCCTTGCAGCGGAGTTTCAGGTCACAGAGCGAGTGCTTGGCCAGCAGTGTCAACATGTGGTCGAAGAACGGGATGCCCGTCTTCACGTCGCCCTTGCCGCGGCCGTCCACGGCGAGCGTCAGGTCAATCTTCGTCTCCGCCGTGTGGCGCTTGATCTTCGCGATGCGTTTCATTGAAGACTCCATTGAGATGTCAGTGGCATGGGCTTCCAGCCCATGTGTTCGTTATCAGCAGTGCACAGATTCACGGGCTGGAAGCCCGTGCCACGATGTCGCGGATGGCCGCGAGCAGTTTGTCGGTTTCGTCGTCGGTGCCGATGGTGATGCGGACGCGCGCGCTGACACGCGGGTCACTCCACCAGCGGACGAGAATGTTGCGCGCCCGCAGCCCGGTGTAAAGCCTGCGCGCGGTCAGGCGGCCCGGCGGCCGGGCGAAGACGAAGTTCGTCGCGCTCGGCAGCACGCCGAAGTCCATCGCGAACAACGCCTCGGTGAGACGCGTGCGGGTGGCCTTGATGCGCGCGACGTTCTGCCGGAAATGCTCCTGATCATCAAGGGCGGCCAGCGCGGCGGCCTGGCTGAGGCGGTTCACGTTATAGCTGTCCTTGACCTTCATCAGGCCCTCGATGAGCGCGCGGTGGCCGACGGCGAAACCGATCCTCATGCCGGCGAGCGAGTAGCTCTTCGAGAGCGTGCGGGCGACGAGCGCGTTGCGGTGTTTCTTCACAAGCCGCAGCGCGTTGTCGTCGGCGAAGTCCACGTAGGCCTCGTCAATCAACACGACGCCCCTGGACGCGGCGCAAAGCCGGTCGAGCGTCGCGGTCGGCACGGCGACGCCGCTGGGCGCGTTGGGGCTGGTGACGAGCTTGAGCGGCGCACGCTCGCGGAACAGCCGCTCCGGCAACGTGAAATCGGGGTTCATCGCCAACTCGACCTTCTTGGCGCCTTGGATGTCGGCGAGCACGGGATAGAGCGAGTAGCTCGGCATGGCGTAGGCCACACGCTGCTTCTCGCCGACGAAGGCGCGCAACGCGAGTGTCAGCACTTCGTCGCTGCCATTGGCGACAAGGACTTGGTCCGGCTTGACGCCGTAGAGTGCCGCGGCCTTCGCGCAAAGTTCGCTACACACTGGGTCAGGGTAGAGCCGCAGCGGCGAGCCGTCGCGGATCGCGTCACGGAGTGACGCGGCTACTTTGGGCGACGGCGGATACGGGTTCTCGTTGGTGTTGAGCTTGACGAGGCCAGGCGCCTTCGGCTGTTCACCGGGCACGTAGGCGTGCATCCGCTCGATGTTGGGGCGGAGATAGCTCATCGCGGCCCCTGGGGCGGCGGTCTATGACCGCCGAGTGGATAATGACTGGACAGCCGGCGGTCATAGACCGCCGCTACAGTGATGCATTGCCGGTAGAGAATGACGGTTCTCATCGCTCGAAGCGGATGGTGGCCGACCTGCCGTGGGCGTCGAGGCCCTCGGCTTTGGCGAACTCGCCGATGGCGGCAACCGATTTGCGCAACGCGGCGGCGTTGTATTCGACGACGCTGGTGCGGCGCTGGAACTGGTCCACGGTCAGGCCGGGGAAAATGCGGCCCGCGCCGCCGGTCGGCAGCTCATGGCTTGGCCCGGCGACGAAATCGCCCGCGACGGTCGGACTCCAGCGGCCGATGAAGATCGCGCCGGCGGTCGTCAGCTTCGGCAGCAGCTTGCGCGCGCCCTTGCAGTGCAGTTCGAGGTGCTCGGGCGCGATGCGGTTGGCGATCTCGGCGGCCTGCGCGAGCGAGCGGGCGACGATGACGGCGGCGGTGTTCGCCAGGACTTTGCGGCAAAGGTCGCTGCGCGAGAGCGAGGCGAGTTGCTTTTCGATCTCGGCACGGACAGCGGCTTCGACTTTCTCCGACGTGGTGACGAGGAATACGCGTTCATGGCCGCTGCCGTGTTCGGCCTGCGCGAGCATGTCGGCAGCGATGAGCGGCGCCTCGGCGGAATCGTCGGCGATGACGAGCAGTTCGCTGGGGCCGGGCAGGAGGTCCACGCCGACGTGGCCGAAAAGCAGACGTTTGGCGGCGACGACGTAGGCGTTGCCGGGGCCGAAGACTTTCGCGACGCGGCGGATGGTCGGCGTGCCGAACGCCATCGCGGCGACGGCCTGCGAGCCGCCGAGCTTGTAGATCTCGGTCGCGCCGGAGAGTTTCAGGCCGAAGAGGAGGGCGGGATTGACCTTGCCGTCGCGGGCGGGCGTGCAGACGACGCGCTCGGGGCAGCCTGCGACGCGGGCCAGCGCGACGGTCATGAGGCTGCTGGAGACCAGCGGCGCGGTGCCGCCGGGGACGTAGATGCCGACGCGCTGGAGCGGGTCGTATTTCTCGCCGACGGTGGCGCCCTGCGGGTTGCGGGCGCTCCAGCCGCTACGGAGGCCGCGGCGGTTGAAGAACTCGATGTTGCGCAGGGCGAACTTCGCGGCGCGTTTGAACTCGGCGCTGACGGCGTTGCCGGCGTCGCGCAGTTCGGCGTCGGTGACGCGGAACGCAGTGGCGTTGGCGGCCTGCCAGCCGTCGAAACGGGCGGTGGTCGCGATGAGCGCGTCGTCGCCGCGGGCGCGGACGGCTTCGATGATGTCGCGGGTGCGGGCCTCGATGGCCGGGTCGAAGAGGCTGGTTTCCTCCAGCGCGGCGAGATGGGCCTCGAAGCCTGGAGAGCGGTAGTCCAATCGTTTCATGTTTTTTTCTGGGGACGGAAGACGGCATCGGAGACGCCGTGGTTGATGCGGACATCGGTGAAGGAGAACTCGATCTCCTCGAAACCGTGGCGGACGAGCATTTTCGTCGCGATGACCGCGCCTTCGATGCTGCGAAACCGTCCGAACAACGTCTCGCCCGAGCTGGTGACACTCTTGACGATGAGGTCGCTTTGCTTGTCGAAGAAGAGGCGGCGGGCGGGCTGGCCGTAGCCCGTGATTTCGACCTCCGCGCAATCCCGGTGTTCTTCGATGTCGCCGATGCCAAGCTCGGTGCGCGTCTTGTCTGGGTGCTTGAAGATCATGGCGAACTGGCCGCGGCACTCGGCGCGCGCCTCTTGGCCGGGCTGGGGGCGGCGCATGATGATCTCACCGGAGCCGGTAATATCGCGCAAGGTGGCAAGCCGTTTATAGCCGCCAGTGGCCAGGATGGATCGCGGGATAATCATGTCCGCGGCCTGCCGTGCGAGCCTGGCTTCCAACTCCTCGCCGGAAACCATGCCCGCCAACAACGGCAGCGCGGCAGCAATGACAACACGAAATCTCACGGGATGCGGTTGTAGCAGGCGTGTCGCGGCGGCAAAAGCCTTTTGTGGTTTGACAGGCTGGGAAGGGCCGCTAGACTGCGCGGTCATGATCAAGGCCCGAATGCGTCCGGAGAAATCGCGCGGCCCCGTCGGCGTGGTGGGGCTGGGCTACGTCGGCATGCCATTGGCGGCGGCGTTTGCAGGGCATCTGCCGGTCATCGGGTTCGACATCAACGCCCGCCGCGTCGCGGCGCTGCGGCGCGGCCACGATGAGACGGGCGAAAACTCGCCGGCGGATTTGCGGCAGCGAAACCTGACCTTCACCACCGCCCCGAAGCTGCTGCGCCATTGCCCGTTTGTCATCATCACCGCGCCAACGCCGATAGATACGGCGAAGCGGCCGGACCTCGGCCCGGTGCGCCGCGCCACCAAGATTGTTGGGCGCAACCTGCGCCCCGGCGCGACGGTGGTGCTGGAGAGCACGGTTTATCCCGGCGTGACCGAGGAGGTCGTGTTGCCCGTCCTTGAACGCGAGAGCGGCCTGCGGCTCGCGCGCGGGGAGTTTTTCATCGGCTATTCGCCCGAGCGCATCAACCCCGGCGACAAACGGCACACGCTCGCGCGCGTCATCAAGGTCGTCAGCGGCTGCGACGCGGCGACGCTGGAGCGCGTGGCGGGCTACTACGGGTGGATCTGCAAAGCTGGCGTCCACCGCGCGCCGACCATCAAGACCGCCGAGGCGGCCAAGGTCGTCGAGAACATCCAGCGCGACCTGAACATCGCACTGATGAACGAGCTGTCGCTGATCTTTGCAAGGCTCGGCATCGAAACCCGCGCCGTGCTTGATGCCGCGGCGACAAAGTGGAACTTCCAGCGGTTCACGCCGGGGCTGGTCGGCGGCCATTGCATCGGCGTGGACCCCTACTACTTGACCCACAAAGCGCTGGAGGTCGGCCATCATCCCGCCGTCATCCTCGCGGGCCGCGCCGTCAACGACGCGATGGCCGTCCACCTCGGCCGCATGATCGCGCGCGCCATCTCCCAGACGGGCCGGCCGCTCCGGGGCGCGCGCGTGCTCATGATGGGGCTGACGTTCAAGGAGAACGTCCCCGACGTGCGCAACTCGAAGGTGGCGGACACCATCCGTCACCTGCGCGCGCAGAAGGTGGAGGTGATCGGATGCGACCCGTTGCTGGACGCAACGGTGGTGCGGCGCGAGTTCGGCATCCGCAACGTCGCGTTCGCCAAGGCCGGCCGCGTGGACGCGGTGTGTATCGTCAACAACCATCGCGCGTTTGCCGGTATCACGCTGGACGACTTGAAACGGCTGATGCCAAGGCAGCCGATCCTCGTGGACCTCAAGAACCTCTTCGACCGCGCTGCGACCGAGCGGGCGGGGTTTCATTACCACAGCCTGTAGGTGGGGAACCCTGTCGGAAGGCTATTCCGGCTTCCTGCCTCCCAATAAACAGCCGCCGGGCTGCGGGCGACTACGTCGTTGCCCGCGCTTATTCCGCCGCAAACTCCGGCGGACACCGGCGGCTAAATCAGAATCGGTTTCACTCAAAGAACTGGTTCCTCGCTGTTTTCAGCGAGCGGGGAGGCGGAGGCGTGCGGCGGTGGACACGCTGAAGTCATGGCTGCGAGGCTTCTACTACGATGCCATGGCTGCTGGAAACGCCCGAAAAGCCCTCTCACTCGCAACCGTCTCCAAACCGCCTTGGTTACCCTGATGAGAAATCCGCGCTATGTGCTGAAAACCGCGCGTTTTTGCCGCTTGACGGCACGCGGCACGCTGAAGTAGTCTG
>DYDC01000108.1 GCA_020718125.1 Methylacidiphilum sp.
CGCGGCACTGCGGTCGCGCGCGGCGAAGTGATGCTTTGACATCATAGGCAATGATGCTATGATGCTTCCATGAGAACAACGCTGACCATTGACGACGATCTGCTGCGGCAACTCAAGCAGCAGGCCGTGAAATCCCACGTTCCGTTGCGACGGCTGGTCAACACCGCGCTCCGGAATGGCTTGGTGGCGCGGCAGCCGGCCCGCCGCAGGACGGCCTACACATGTCCGTCATTTTCGATGGGTGAACCCTCCATCCGTTTGGACAAGGCCCTCTCGCTGGCCGCCAGTTTAGAGGACGCCGAGGTGTTGCGTGAACTGGAACTGAGAAAGTAAGCCGCCGTGAAGCTGCTCGACCTCAATCTCCTGCTCTACGCGGTCAACAACGACTCGGCCCACCACCGCGCAGCCAAGCACTGGCTGGAGGCTGCACTCGGCGACGATGAACCGGTGGCGTTGCCGTGGGCCGTCCTGCTCGGCTTCCTCCGGATCGCGACCAACAAGCGTATCCTCCCGCGTCCGTTGAACGTCGCCCAAGCGGTGGCCGTGGTGGATGGATGGATGGCGCAAACGGCGGTGCGTGTGTTGTCGCCGGGCGAGGACCACTGGCGCATTCTCAAGTCGCTTCTGGCTGAGACCGGCACCGCGGGCAATCTGACCACCGACGCCCACCTCGCCGCCCTCGCCATCGAGAACGGCGCCACGCTCTATTCGACGGACACCGATTTCCAACGTTTCCCTCGCCTGCGGTGGGTCAATCCGCTGTAACACTCTCCCAGCTTGTCGGCCGGACTTCATGAGCATCCTCGACGCCATCATCGCGCGGAAGTGCACCGAGGTCGCGGCGCCGCGGCCGCGCGCTTGACGGGAGGGAGTGTGTCACGCACAGTTGGCTGACATGAAAGCGATTGAACTCAAGCCCCGCGAATTCCATCGCCGCACGGCGTGGGCGTTGAAGACCGCCCGCAAAGGCATCCCGGTCGTCATCGTTTCGGCGAGCGAAGCGCCGTTGACGTTGCAGGTGGGGCGCCCCGCGGAGGTCACCCGTGGCCAAATGGATTGGGACGCACATTTCGCCTGGCTCAAGAAGCAACCCCCCATGCAAGCGAACCCCGTGGATGAACTGCGCGCGCGTGACGGGCGATGAACTACCTGGACTCGAACTTCATTGCCGCGCTGCATTTCAACATCGTGGGGCAGACGGAGGTGGCGGAGAAGTTTGTCCGTAAAGCTTCCCTGCCTTTTCTGGCAAGCAGCTTGGGCGAGTTGGAGTGCCGGCGTGCGTTCATCCTCCGCGCCGGCCACGGCAAGTCCGAAAACTGGCGGCAGTTTCAGGACAAGTTGGACGCGGGCGTCTGGGTTCGTTTCCCGATGCAATGGGACCGGGTGGCGGCCAAGGCGGTGGATTTGATCGAGAAGCATGGCGCGGCGCTCAACTGTGGGACACTCGACACGCTGCACGTGGCGCTGGCCCGGATTGCCGGATGCACGTGGTTTCTTTCCTTCGACACCAACTCCAACGCCCGCGTGCTGGCGGCTTCAGTCCGACTGAAGGTCTATCCCGATTTGACCCCGCAGGAGAAGGGAAAGGTCATTCACTAGTGTCGGGCCGACCTCATGACCATCCTCGACACCATCATCGCACAGAAACGCACCGAGGTCGCGGCGCTGCGGCCGCGCGCGGCGGAGTTGAAACGGCTCGCGATGGCACGGAGCGAGCGGCGGGACTTCGCTTCGGCGTTGCGCCGGCCCGACGGACGCGTCGCGCTCATCGCGGAGGTGAAGAAAGCGTCGCCGTCGGCGGGCGTCATCCGGCCGGACTTCGATCCAGTGGCCATCGCCCGCCACTACGAGAGCGGCAACGCGTCGTGCCTGAGCGTGCTCACCGACGAGAAGTTCTTCCAAGGCCATCTCGATTACCTCCGCCGCATCCGCGAAACGGCGAAGCTGCCGCTGTTGCGGAAGGATTTTATCGTGGACGAACTGCAAATCCACGAAGCCGCCGCGGCTGGCGCGGACTGCGTATTGCTGATTGTCGCCTGCCTGAAGCAGGACGAACTGGTCCATCTCTCACGCGTCGCGTCAGACTGCCGGCTCGATGCGTTGGTGGAAGTCCACGACGAGGCCGAACTCGATCGCGCGCTGGCGGCCGGCGCGAAGATCATCGGCGTGAACAACCGCGACTTGAAGACGTTCAAGGTGGACTTGGCGACGACGGAGAGGCTGGCGGAGAGATGTCGGGGCGCTGAGGCCCCTCCCACATTCAGGCGAGACGGCATCCTCGTTGCCGAGAGCGGCATCCACACACGCGCCGATGTGGAGCGGCTGGCGCGGTGCGGCGTCAACGCCATCCTCGTCGGCGAGTCGCTGATGCGGAGCCACGACATCCCGGCCAAAGTGAGGGAGTTAATCGGACTGTAGCGGCGGTCTATGACCGCCGAACAAGTCATCAACAACAACCGGCGGTCATAGACCGCCGCTACAGAGATGATGATCAAGATTTGCGGCATCACCAACAAGGCGGACGCTTTCACTGCGGTCGAGGCGGGAGCGGATGCGCTCGGCTTTGTGCTCTGGCCGCGGAGCAAACGGTTCGTTTCTCTGGAGGCCGCGGAGCGTATCGTCGAGGGGCTGCCTTCAGCCGTCGCCCGTGTGTCGGTGCTGGTGAACCCGTCGCGCGAAGAGGTTGAGCAATCGCTGGCCTCGGGCGCATTCACGACGCTCCAGTTTCATGGCGACGAGACGCCCGACTTCTGTGCGGCGTGGCGCGGACAGGCGAAAGTCTGGAAAGCGTTCCGCGTGACGGTAGCCGCGTCACTCCGTGACGCGATGGCCGGTTTCTGCGCGTCACGGAGTGACGCGACTACTTTTTCGGTCGTTGACGCTGTTTTGCTCGATAGCTACAGTCCGGCCTCCCGTGGCGGCACGGGCCAGACGTTCGACTGGTCGCTTGCGCGCGAAGCGAAGAAGTTCGGCAAACCGGTGATCCTGTCGGGCGGTCTGACGCCGGCGAACGTCCGCGAAGCGGTCGCCATCGCGCAGCCGGACGGCGTGGATGTCAGCAGTGGCGTCGAGATGGCGCCCGGTCGCAAAGATCACGAGAAGATCCGCGAGTTCATCCGCAATGCAAAAGCTGCAATCACAACCTGACAAGCAAGGCCACTTCGGCCCCTACGGCGGGATGTTCGTGCCGGAGACGCTGATGACGGCGTTGAAGGAGCTGGCGGCGGAATACGACCGCGCCAGCAAGGAACCGAAGTTCAAGCGCGACCTCGCCTGCTACCTCAACGAATACGCCGGCCGGCCGACGCGGCTCTATTTCGCCGAGCGGCTCACGCGCGAGCTGGGCGGCGCGAGGATTTACCTCAAGCGCGAAGACCTGCTCCACACCGGCGCGCACAAGATCAACAACTGCCTCGGCCAGATCCTGCTCGCGCAACGGATGGGCAAACGCCGCATCATCGCCGAGACCGGCGCGGGCCAGCACGGCGTCGCGACGGCGACCGTGGCGGCGATGTTCGGCTGCGAGTGCGTCATCTACATGGGCGAGGTGGACATGGCCCGGCAGGCGCTCAACGTCTATCGCATGAGGCTGCTCGGCGCGAAGGTCGTGGGCGTCAGTGCCGGCCAGCGCACGTTGAAGGAAGCCATCAGCGAGGCGATGCGCGACTGGACCACGAACGTCCGCACGACGCACTACATCCTCGGCAGTGCGCTCGGCAGTCATCCGTATCCGATGATGGTCCGCGATTTCCAGAGCTGCATCGGCCGCGAGGCGCGCCGACAGATTTTGAAGAAGGAAGGCAAACTGCCCGCCGCGATCATCGCCTGCGTCGGCGGCGGGTCGAACTCCATCGGAATCTTCCATGCGTTTCTCAACGACAAGAAGGTGCGCCTGATCGGCGTCGAGGCCGGCGGGCGCGGCATCCAGCCGGGCGACCACGCGGCGCGTTTCGCGGGCGGCTCGCTGGGCGTGTTGCAGGGGACGCGGACGTTCGTGCTGCAGAACGCCGACGGCCAGATCGAGTTGACCCATTCGGTGAGCGCGGGCCTCGATTACGCGGCGGTCGGGCCGGAGCACGCGTGGCTGCGCGACCTCAAGCGCATCGAATACACCTACGCGCTCGACGATGAGGCGCTGCGGGCGTTCCGCTTCCTCGCCGAGAAGGAAGGCATCATTCCGGCGCTGGAGAGCGCGCACGCGGTGGCGCACGCGATGAAGCTCGCGCCGAAGATGCGCAAGAACCAGGTTGTCATCGTCAACCTCTCCGGTCGCGGCGACAAGGACGTCCAGCAAGCGGCGGGGATTTTGAAATTGGAGTGATGGAGAGGAGGAGTAATGGAGCATTGGCTTTTCCATCCCGACACTCCAACACGCCAGCACTCCACGACTCCATTGTTTATATGAAAAGCATGACGGGCTACGGGCGGGGCGATTGCTCACGCAACGGCGCGAAAATCACGGTTGAACTGAACTCGGTCAACCGCAAGCAGA
Organism: Methylacidiphilum sp.; assembly: GCA_020718125.1. Classification (GTDB taxonomy): domain Bacteria; phylum Verrucomicrobiota; class Verrucomicrobiia; order CAIQCK01; family CAIQCK01; genus JACRKA01. Next base: position 4,493 of record DYDC01000108.1, read on the forward strand.
GCGACATCTCGATCAACCTGCCGCGCGAACTGGCGGAACTGGAGCCGCGCATCCGCGACGTGATCAACACACGCATCTCGCGCGGCCGGCTCAACGTGGTGATCGTCTATCACCCGGGCGCGAGCCGTTCGCGGGCGCACATCCAGGTGGACACGGCGCTGGCCAAGGCTTACCTGCAGGCGACCAGGAAACTGCACAAGGAACTGGGCGTGAACGGCCCGATCACGCTCGACAACCTGTTGCGCTCGCCGGGCGTGGTGAACCTCATCGAGGCCGAGGTGGACGTCGAGGCGCTCTGGCCGCAGGTCGGGGAGGCGTTGACGAAGGCGCTCGACCGGCTGGTGAAGATGCGCGAGCGCGAGGGCAAGCATCTCGGAGCCGACCTCGCCAAACGGCGCGGCATCATCCGTGACGGCATCGAGAAGATTCGCACCGAGGCGCCCAACGTCATGAAGCGTTACCAACAGCAGCTCCACGCGCGGGTCAAGTCCGCCGGCGTGGACGTGCGGGTGGACGACGAGCGCCTGTTGAAGGAGGTCGTGCTGTTCGCCGACCGCTCCGACATCAGCGAGGAATTGACGCGGCTGGCGAGCCATCTCGACCAGTTCATCGGCTGCCTGTCGGCGGACGAGCCGGTGGGCCGGACGCTGGATTTCCTCTCGCAGGAGATGAACCGCGAGATCAACACCATCGGCTCGAAGGCGAACGAGATCACGATCTCGCAGACGGTGGTGACGCTGAAAGCGGAGCTTGAAAAAATCCGCGAGCAGGTGCAGAACGTCGAATGATTCCCATGACCAGCAAGGAGGGACTTCTCATCGTGTTGTCCGCGCCCTCGGGCGGCGGCAAGACCACGCTCTGTGAGCGGCTCATGGCCGCCGACCCGAACGTGGTGCGTTCCGTCTCGTGCACGACGCGCGCGCCGCGCGCGGGCGAGGTGGACGGGCAGTCTTACATCTTCCTCTCGCGCGAGGAGTTTGAGAAACGCGCCGCGCGGGACGAGTTCCTCGAATACGCGCGGGTCCACGGCAACTACTACGGCACGCTGGAGAAGGCGGTCGAGGACCTGCTCGCCAAGGGCCGCGACGTGGTGCTGACCATTGACGTGCAGGGCGCGGAGATTGTGCGGAAGATCGCCGCGAAGGAGGCGTGCATTGATCAAGCGCTCGTGGAAGTGTTCCTGATGCCGCCGTCGGTCGAGGTGCTGGAAAAACGGCTGCGCGGGCGCAACACCGACGACGACGCGACCATCGCGCGACGGCTTAACGAGGCGAAGCGCGAGATGGCGCACTGGAACAAATACGACTACGTCATCGTGAGCGGCACGCCGGAGGAGGATTACCGGCGGCTGGCGGCGATTCTCGATGCGGAACGGCTGCGCACGACGCGGTCCGGCTTCCCGGAGGCGTCCTGATGCCAAAGAAAGCAACCATCGTTCTCGGAGTGACCGGCTCGATCGCGGCCTACAAGGCGGCCGACATCGTCAGCCGGCTCGTCAAGGCCGGCCACAACGTCCACGTCATCATGACGCGCGCGGCCACAAAGCTGGTCGGGCCGCTGACCTTCGCGACGCTCTCGCGCAACCCGGTGACGGCCGACCTGTTCGACGACGCGCAGGACTGGAAACCCCAGCACGTCTCGCTGGCCGACCATGCCGACCTGCTCGTGGTTGCGCCCGCCAGCGCGGACATCATCGCCAAGCTCGCGCTCGGCCTCGCCGCCGACGCGCTCAGTTCCATCGCGCTGGCCTGCCAGGCGCCGCTGCTGGTCGCGCCGGCGATGAACGGCAAGATGTGGCTGCACCCGGCGACGCGGCAGAACGTCGCGACGCTCCAGTCGCGCGGTGCGCAGTTCATCGGGCCGGAGGAAGGGATGCTCGCGTGTGGCTACGAGGGCATCGGCCGCCTCTGGAACGCGGACGGCATCGTCGCGGAGATCGAACGGCTGCTGAAGCAGAAGAAGAAACGCAAACCGTAATGCGCAAGGCGTAAGCCGGCCGTCATTGCGTATTACGTTTCGCGTTTCACGAATCGCCCATCCCGATGCACTTCCTCATCACAGCCGGCCCGACGCGCGAGTGGCTCGACCCGGTGCGGTTCCTCTCGAACCCGTCGTCGGGAAAGATGGGCTACGCGGTGGCGTGCGCGGCACGTGATGCCGGCGCGCGGGTGACGCTGGTGAGCGGGCCGGTGACGCTAGCCGCGCCGCGCGGCGTCGAGTTGGTGCGCGTGGAAACGGCTGCAGAAATGGCGCGTGAAACGTTGCAGCGCGCGCGGCGGGCCGACGTGATCGTGCTGGCCGCGGCCGTGGCTGACTGGACACCGGCGCGCGTGGCGCGGCAGAAGATCAAGAAATCAGAAATCAGAAATCAGAAATCAGAATTTCTATTGCGTTTGAAGCCGACGATGGATATAGCGGCGACGCTCGGACGCAAGCGTTGCCGGCCCGGACAGGTGCTGGTCGGGTTCGCGGCGGAGACGCAGCGTGTCGGAGCCGGCGCGCGCGAGAAGCTGCGCCGGAAGAATCTGGAATTGATCGTGGCCAACGACGTAAGCAAGGCGGGAGCGGGTTTTGCCGTGGACACCAACGAGATCACTTTGATTGACCGCGACGGGCGAGTGGAGCGTCCGCCGCGCGCGAGCAAACAAACGCTCGCGAAGCTGATCGTGCGGCGGGCGCTGGCGTTGCGCGCCGCGGCGAAGGAGGCCGGATGATCCTGACACTGACTCTGAATCCGTGCATTGACCTCGAGATTGAGGTTCGCCGGCTCGTGTGCGACGACATCAACCGCGTGGCGGCCAGCCGGCGCGAGGCGGGCGGCAAGGGCATCAACGTCTCGCGCATGGTGCACGCCCTTGGCGGCAAGACGATGGTCATCGCGCCGTTCGGCGGCCAGATGGGCGTGGATTTCCTGAACCGCTTCAGCCAGATGCGGCTGCGGGCGAAGCTCGTGCCGATCAGCGGCGAGACGCGGCTCAATGTGAACATCCTCGAAGCCGGCGGGCGCGCGCACACGCGGCTGAACGCTTCCGGTCCACGGTTGTCCGCGCGCGAACTGCACCAGGTCTTCGACGCTGTTGAGCGGAACCTGCCGCGGACGGCGATACTCGTGCTCTCCGGCAGCCTGCCGCCCGGCGCGCCGACCGACACCTACGCCGAACTGGTCCGCATGGCGAACCGCCGTGGCGTCCGCGCCATCCTCGACACCGACGGTGAACCGCTGCGACGCGGCCTGCGCGCGAAGCCGTTCCTGGTGAAACCGAATCTCTTCGAGGCTCGCCGGCTTCTCGGCGGACGGCTTGACACGACAGCGGTGGTGGTGCGCGCCGCGCAACGGCTGTTGAAAATGGGCGCCGAGGTCGCGGCGATCTCACGCGGGCCGCTTGGCGCGGTGCTCGCGTCGGCGGAGGGGTGTTGGACGGCCCAGCCGCCGCGGCAGACCGCGCGGAACACCGTTGGCGTCGGCGATTGCCTGATGGGCGCGCTGGCATTGGCGCTCGAACGTGGCCGTCCGCTCGATGAGGCGCTGCGCTGCGGCGTGGCGGCGGGCGCGGCGTGCGCCGGACGGCCGCCGGACCGCGCCTACTGCGCGCGTGAGGTGCGGCGCATGTTGCGGCGCGTGACGGTGCGGGCGATCTAGGTGGTATCAGGCGTCATTTCAACTGCCACACCGGGCTGGTCACAAGCATCCTGTGTGTTCCCTCCCACAGGGGCCACTCATCGTCCGAACAGACGAAACCCTGGCGGCAGGCTGGTGTTGAAGCGGGCGCGGTGACCGCGATGGCATCCACCGCCATCGTTAACATCAACCACCCATATCCACCATGAAGACTCCTGCTCGAACCATCCTCCTTGCGATCATCCTCGCCCTCGCG
>DYDC01000109.1 GCA_020718125.1 Methylacidiphilum sp.
CGGATTACCGGACGAAGATCACGCTGCCCGGCGGCGATGTGGAGCAGAAGCCCACGGTGATTGAGCAATTCGCTTATGCTGACACGTGGGCTGACGGCACGGCCAGCTACCTCGCCATGATTGTCCCGCGACTTTGCCTCATGCGGGAACTGCTTTCTGAGCGTGGTTCGATCTTCGTTCACCTTGACTACCACGTCAGCCATTACGTGAAGCTGGTGATGGACGAGATTTTGGGGCGAGACAACTTTCGCAACGAGATCGTAGTGAAGCGGCGCATAACAAAAAACCTTCAACGCCAGTTCGACACAATCGAGTCGCTGAACGCCGCCCACGACACGCTGATGTGGTTTTCCAAAGTGGATGCGCATCGCTTCAAGCCCGTCGCGGTTCCAATGGAAACCAACAAGCCTGAAGGCTACTGGCATCACTTCTGGAGCAACGCCGACCGTCCCACGATGCGCTACGAGCTTCTCGGTGTAACGCCGACGGAAGGGCAATGGAAGTGGTCGCGGGAAAGGGCAGAGGAGGCAGTCGCCAACTACAAGCGGTTTTTGGCCGGAGGCAAAGGCCGAATGCTGGTTGACTACTGGCAGGACACTGGTGGCGAGTTGGAGTTCATCCGTCTTTCTGAACGGGGCAAGGTAGAAAACTGGTTCCCTCCAGCCACCGAGCGAATCGCCGACACCATCTGGTTGGACATCCACGCTTATGAGAACGAGAAGGACTACGCAACTCAGAAACATCCGGAGTTGTTGGAGCGAATCGTCGAACTGGGAAGTGGTGAGGGCGGACTCGTAGCGGACATTTTCGCTGGCTCAGGCACGACCGCCGCAGTCGCGGAAAAGCTGGGCCGTCACTGGATTGTTTGCGATCTCGGCAAGCCGGCGTGCATGATCATGCGGAAGCGGTTGATTGACCAGAACGCGCAGCCGTTTCTGTTTCAAGCCATTGGCGACTATCAGGTGGAGGCGGCGCGTTCCACGCTGGGCCGCAAATTCCGCGTGGGTGATCTCTCACAAGTTGTCCTCAAGCTCTACGGCGCGCTGCCGCTTGCGCCGGAGGACAATCCGAATCGCAACCTCGGCAAGATGCCGCAGTCGCGCGCGCTGGTCTTCGTGGATTCGCCGCAGAAGCTCACGGGGCTGGCGACGTTGAAGCGGGCGCAGGAATTGCGCGGGTCGTTGTTGGGCGGCTGGGACAACGTGGTGGTGCTCGGCTGGAACTTCACGGCGGACATCGGCCACGTCATCGCCGGGCTGAACGATCCGAAGCTCGAAGTGCTCGTGATTCCGCCCGACCTGCTCGACCGGTTGAAGAAGAAGGGCGACAAGCTGACGGCGCAGGAGGTGCGGTTCTCATCGCTGCAATACGTGACGGTGAAGCCGATACAGCGCAAGACGCTGGCGAGCGGCGAGGCGCTGACGGTGGAGTTGGACAACTACGTGTTGCTCTCGCCCGACGCGCTGAATCTGGAGCCGAAGGACAAGGAACGGTTGCGGGCGGTGGTGAACCGCGACCCGCTGGCGTTGATCGAGTATTGGAGCGTGGACCCGGACTACGACGGTGAACTGTTCCGCTCCGTCTGGCAGGATTACCGGGGCAACGCGGACGACGACCGCGACCCGCTGCACGTCGTGCGCAAAGCGCTGCTGAGCGGCCTGCCGGTGAAGTCTGGCACGCGCCGTGTCTGTGTGCGCGTGGTGGACGTTTTCGGCTTCGAGGCGGAAGTGGTAAAGACGGTATGAAGCCGCCACAGTCAATCGGGCCGGGCGAGAATGTAAACATGGCCGGGCCGAAACTCGGCGAGGCGGCGGAGGATTTCCGGCGCAAAGGGGAGCACGCGCGCCACACGATTCGACTCCGCGCGCAACACGACGATGGCGAAGGGAAGTTCTGTGGTTTTGTTCTGGTGCGGCAAGTTCTTGTCCATCGTCACGAAGATGTCAAACTTGCCCGACGTGGCGATGAGTCGCAGCAGTTTTCCGTTCGCGCTGCCGGCCCAGCCTGCTTGTGGAACGGTTTTGACTACATGGCCGGGAAGTTCATGCGCCAAGTCCTTCGGCAGACATTCGTCGAGCAGAATGCGCATTTAAGCGGTGGCCAGAAGTTCTTTGCTGGCCTGCTCAAGGAAAGCGATGGCCTGCTGACGCGAGACGGTGGGGAATTGTTCCAAAAACTCGTCCAGCGTGTCACCGCCTTCGAGATAGTCGAGCAGGCTGCGCACGGGCACGCGCGTGCCGGCGAAACACGGCGTGCCGCTCATGATCTCCGGGTCCACAACGACGATGGCGCGCTTCTTCATGGCGCCAATTAAACCCACATCTCCGAGAATGACAATCCTTCAATTCCAACGGCCATGATGCTTCCCCTCGTCCGCTCATTGCTTCCGAAGATTCAGGCCGAGTGCGCGGGTCTGGAGTCCGGCAGCGCGCCGATTCTGGAGAAGGTGACGTCAGTCACCGCCGACCTGCTGCGCTGGTGGTTCCTGCGGGATTGCGTGGACGCACGGGCGGTGAACTTCCACGACGGCCAGAAGCAGGCGATCCTGCACGCGATCTACGCGCACGAAGTGTTGCAGCCGGAAACACTGGTGGACCTCTACCAGAAGGCGGCCGCCGAGGATTTGCTGACGGCGCGGCGGCTGGAGGAAGTCCTGCGGAGCGGCCATCCGAAGTATTGCCTGAAGATGGCGACGGGCACGGGCAAGACGTGGGTGTTGCAGGCGTTGCTTTACTGGCAGTCGCTCAACGCGGCGCGCGCGCCGGAGGATGCGCGGTTCACGCGGAACTTCCTCGTCGTCGCGCCGGGACTGATTGTGTATGGCCGCCTGCTCGACGCGTTTCTCGGCAAGGAGCGCGGCGGCCAGCGGGATTTCAACACGTCGGACCTGGCGTGCTACAAGGATTTGTTCGTGCCGGACGGCTATCGCGAGGAGGTGTTTCGCTTCGTGCAGGGGAATGTCTGCCAGAAGGAGGAAGTCGGCACGAAAGTGACGGCGGGCGGATTCATCGGCGTCTGTAACTGGCAGGCGCTGGCCGAGGCGGACGAGCCGGACGCGGAGGAGGAGGTTGAAGCGCCCGGCGTGACGCCGGACGTGAAGGACGTTGCGGCGGCGGCGCTGCCGTTGTCGCCGGGCACGAGCGCGGGCAATTCGCTGGAGATGCTGAACCGGCGCTTCGAGCGGGGCGGCACACTCGCTTATCTGATCTCGATGCCGAGCCTGCTGGTATTCAACGATGAGGCGCATCACATCCACGAGTTGCGCTCGGAAGGCGAGATCACGGAAGTGGAATGGCAGAAGAGCCTGCGCCGGATTTCGGAAACGAAGGGGCGGCGGTTCGTGCAGGTGGATTTCTCGGCCACGCCCTACAATCAGGTTGGCAGCGGCCAGAAGGCGAAGGCGGTCTATTTCCCGCACATCATCGCCGACTTCGACTTGAAAGCGGCGATGAAAGCGGGGTTGGTGAAGTCGCTCGTGCTCGACAAGCGGCGCGAACTGGGCGCGCTGCCGAACGAGGAATTGCAGTTCAAGGCGGATCGCGACGGGCACGGCAACCCGGTGTTATCGGAAGGCCAGCGCATCATGGTGCGCGCCGGGCTGACGAAGCTGCGGAAGCTGGAGAAGGAGTTTGGCGAGATTGATCCGACACGCCATCCGAAGATGATGGTGATGTGCGAGGACACGACCGTCACGCCGCTGGTGGAGGACGAGTTGAAGCGGCTGGGCTTGCAGGACGATGAAATCCTGCGCGTGGACTCGAACCGCAAGGGCGAGCTGCCGGTCGCGGAATGGGCCGTGCTGCGCGAGCGGTTGTTCGACATGGACGCGCACGCCACGCCGCGCGCGGTCATCAGCGTGTTGATGCTGCGCGAGGGTTTCGACGTGAACAACATCTGCGTCATCGTGCCGCTGCGCACGACGGGCGCGAAGATTCTGCTGGAGCAGACGGTCGGGCGCGGCCTGCGGCTGATGTGGCGCGGGAACGAATACGACGACCAGAAGCGCGAGAACCGGGAACTCATCCGGGAAGGGCAAGAGCCGAAAAGCTTGATTGACGCGCTGAGCATCGTGGAGCATCCGAAGTTCGAGGAGTTCTACGAGCAGTTGCGGAAAGACGGCTACGAGTTCGCAGAGGCGTCGCCGACGGAGACGGAAACGCGCAGCACCGGCGACTTGATTTCGGTGGGGCTGCGCGACGGTTTCGAGGCGTTTGACTTTGCGATTCCATTTGTGCTGCGCGAGCGCGAGGAAGAACTGGTGCAGCGCGAACTCGATGCAATGGCGCTGCCGGTGTTCCCGCTGGCGGTGGAGCAGTTGAAGGCGCAGATCGGCAAAGGCGACGTGTTCCGATCCACCGACGTGCGGACTGGCACGCAGTTCGGCGACTACCGCGTGGACGGCGGCGTGATGACCGCGACGGGCTACAACGACTATCTCGGCCGCATGGCACGGCGCGTTTCCGAAAGCCTCAGCGCGCCGGTGACGAGCAGCTCGAAAGTCTTTGCGAACATCGCCGCGTTCCCGTTCCTGCAAGTCAACCTGCCGCAACTCGCCGGCTGGGTGGATTCGTTCGTCCGGCGGCGGTTGTTTGGCGGCGACTTCGATCCGCACCAAGACGAGAACTGGCGGCTCTTGCTGCTTCAGCCGGTTGCGGAGCACGTCATCCGCGAGTTTGGGCGCAAGCTGCCGGAGTTGACAGAAGTGGAAACCAACGCGCCACCGGAAATCGGGCATCGTCGGCTCTCAGAGGTCGAGCGGCTGACGATGCGCGAAGAATACTCGGTTGAAGTCAGCAAGTGTATTTACGGGCGGCTGCCGTATCCGTCCCGAAATGGCGAGTTCGAGTTGGCCTTCGTCGAGAAGGCCGTGAGTGATGCGGCAGTAGAGGCGTTCTGCAAGATCAACGAGCAGAAGCATGCGTTCCTTCGGCTGCGCTACGTGAAGGAGAGCGGCCTGCCCGGCTATTATCACCCGGATTTCCTCGTGCGGACTGCGGACGCCATCTTCCTGGCCGAAACGAAAGCGGAGACGATGCTCTCGCTGCCGGACGTGCAGCGCAAACGCCGCGCCGCCATCGCGTGGTGCGAGCGAATCAACGAACTGCCAGAGGAAACGCGGTCGGGGCGACAGTGGCACTATGCGCTTGTTGGCGAGGCGCTGTTCTGCGAGTTTCGATCCAAGGGCGCGTCGTTGGAAGAAATCCTGAAGTTCGCGCGGTTGCGGCCGAAAGCTGTGGATACACACTCCTTGCTGTGACGAAGGCGTGGCTGATGGCCGTTGTTCACGCGCAGCCGACTCTTCGACATCCCGATCAACTTGTTCCTTGTCTAGCCGCCGGCAGACTGGAGGTTTGGCACGGGTTGAAGCTCGCGGGCGTGCACGGCCTCTTGCTTGAACTCCTCCTGCGCGTCCACTTCCGCGTCTGGAATCCTGTGATCGCCGGCCAGAATGCGTTTGTAGGCAGTTCCTTTGTAAAACACGAACTTCCGGTCAGACGCCAGTTCATCCACATATATCACCGCCACGCGACCACCAAGGAAATCGTGCGGCTCCATCGGCGGAAAACAGTCTGACAAATCCTGGGGTGCGCCTTTTCGGTCCGTGAACAGCTTCCGAATCTCCTTCAGATTTGGTTCTGCATGTTCACGCCAGCCAGTGAACACATAGCGCCGGGCTGGGCCGGCTCCCTCTTCCTTGACGCCCAGGATGACAATGCCGCCGCGGGTGTTGAGGAACGCGTTGACGCTCTTGTGCCGTTCCTTCCACTCGCCGCCGTCTGCTGGAACAGGCTTGATCTCCAAGCCTTCGGTCTCCAGTTCCTCGAAGCGGCCGTTCTGAATAAGCTCGGCGAGCTTCGTCAATATGCGATCAACGACTTTCATCTCATCCAACCAATCTCAAGAAAATGCCTGCATTGCAGTCAATCGAACACATTATTATCTGATAACAGATCAACTTGCCTCTGCCGAGCGCGAACTGCCAGAAGATGTGGCTGAGCAGGTTCACCGTCGGTATCGGGCGGAGTTGCTCGCTTACAGCGACTGCGGCGGGGCGCGTTGCAGAGTGTGATCGAGCAAAGCGGCCTGCCACGGGAACTCTTCATGGCTTGAGCGCGGGACGCGAGGTGAAGCCCTGTGCGGCCAACCATTCGATGGATTGTTTCTGCCACGCGTCCCACATCGGGCCTTGGTAGTGGTTCAGGCCGTGGCCGCCGAACGGCAGTTCCATGTAGCTCACGGGGATGTTGCGGGACTTCAACGCCTCGACAAGCTGCCGGCTGTTCTCGACCGGCACGGCCTTGTCGTCTATCGCGTGGGTCAGGAACATCGGCGGGGTCTTGTCGGTCACTTGCTTTTCGTTTGAGAACAACTGGACCAGTTCCGGCTTCGGGTCGGGGCCGAGCAGGCTCTTCTTGGAGCCGCCGTGGGTCAGTTCGCCCATGGTGACGACGGGATAGACGAGGAGGGTGAAGTCGGGCCGACAGCTCACGCGGGCGACCGGGTCGGCGGCTTTCGGGTCGCCGTCGTCGAAGTGGGTGCCAGCGGTGGACGCGAGGTGGCCGCCGGCGGAGAAGCCCATGATGCCGATGCGGTTCGACGCGATGCGCCACTCGGCGGCTCGCGAGCGCACGTAGCGAATGGCGCGCTGGGCGTCGAGCAACGGGACGAACGGACGGCCCTGCGGCATTCGATATTCCAAGACGATGCCCGCGATACCGTGCGAGTTGAGCCAGCGGGCGATCTCGTGGCCTTCGGGGCCGACGACGTGGCGTTGGTAGCCGCCGCCGGGACAGATGACGACCGCCGCGCCGTTGGCTTTGTCGGGCGCGGGCAGGTGGACGGTGATGTTGGCGTTGACCGCCTCGAACGTGCCGTCGCCCACTGGCGCATGGTCGGGCCAGAGCGGCTCCGCCTTCACCGGTGTGAGATTCGCAATCGCCGTCAGCGCCAGCGTGACGATCGTGAACAGGGGAATGTGAAGATTCCGCATATCAGTGTTCTTACTTTTCATGGTTGCGGCTCTGATTGTAGCAGAAACGCCTCGAACTTGGCGAGAATCTGGCGTGTGGAGCCGCGCTGAGCGATGTCCTCCAGCGGGACGTCGCGTGGAACGGATGGCGGGAAGACGTCCCAGAGGCGCACACCGTCGTTCGCGCGGCGACCGGTCAGTTGCTCAGCCAACTGATCGGTGGTGATGGCGGCGGGCCAGGCATCCACGCATCGGTCCTTTTCAGAGAGAAGCAGTTCCCTTTCGTCCTCGCGGCCCACGGATCGCTTCAGTCCAAACCGTCGGGCGAGGAAGTCGCCTAAGGCAACATTGCGCGGAGCATCCCACGAGTGACCACCGGTCATCACGCGGGCCTCGAACGCCTTTTCGGCATCGAGTGCGCGATGGACCTGCCGGACTTTGCGGACGGTGTGGAAGAACAGGTCCGGCGGCGTGACCACAGTGATCGGCGCCGCCGGATCGTTGGCGCTGATGGCCATGAACGGCGCGGCCCAGCGACGCCAGCCCCACACGTCAATGATCAGGCAGCAGAGCGCCAGCAGCAGAACACTGATGCCGCCGGCATAGAGGACGCAGGAGCTTGTCCAGCGGACTTCGATGATCGGAAACCAAACCGGCCACTGGCTCCACGCGCCGGGGAACCATTCGGCGATCCAGCCGCTCCACAGCACGCCGGCCACGATGCAGCCGACGCCGAGCACGGCCAGCCAGCGCAGCTTTTGCCATGCGTCCAAGCCGGAGCGAAGCAACTGTCCCGCGAACACACCGAGCATCGCCGTCGAAGCGTGGCCGAGGATGCCAATGACCCAGCCGACATGCCGGTCGCGCCATTTGCCGAACATCCACCCCGTCACCCAGTCGCCCGCGTTGCAGCCTTCGCGGAATTTCCCGATCTCATGGCCGGGGTCAGGCACAAACGCCAGCAGCGCCCAGTAGCCCACGAGCATCGCAACCGTGGCGATGATCTGGCTGCGCAGACCCAGGTTCAGGAACAACACTGCCGCGACGATACAGCCGAGCGCCAGCATCTGGAGCACGCTGTAGGTCAGCTCGAACTTCTTCGGATCGAACGTCAGCAGGTTGCCGTTGACCTCATCCCCAGCACGATCATCACGGCCACGCGGAAGACGAGATGGCCGTAGATGCGCGCGCGGCTGTCGCCGCGGCTGAGGCGCTTGCCGGGCGCATAGGGAATCGCCACGCCGATCCACAAAGCCCCGGAGGGGCGATAGAAAAGAAACATCACGACTGCTGGAACGAAATCTCTACCGCCCCTACCGGGGTTTCATTTCGTTTCTGACATCTTCCCACGGCTCGCGCCGTGGGCTACTATCTCG
>DYDC01000110.1 GCA_020718125.1 Methylacidiphilum sp.
CCCAGCGTTGAAACGCCGGGCTATTCTCGACCGTCCCTTTCGGGACTTGGCGCGTGTGTCAAGTTGCGCCCCGTTGAACTGGCGGACCAATGGCGGTCTTGACGAACGCACCGCCGCCCGCCATCCTGCGCGGCTATGGGGATTGCGTATTTTGCCCGGGCGGCCCGTCGTGCCTTCACGACCCGTGTCTGCGGGCCGACGATCTATGATCTGTGTGCGCCGTTGCTGTCGGGCCGCGACGGCCAGCGTGGCGAGGACGCGCACCTGCGGCTGTTCTACAACACCGCCCTGGCCAACCTCGGCTTGCGTCCGTTGCTGGCGCGTGCCGGGCTGCCGCAACTGAAAGATGAGGCCCGCTTCCGAGCGTTGCAGCAGTCGGTGCTCACTGCCCGCGACAATCCCAAAGCAGACTGGCTCGCCATCGGCAAGCCGCTGGCGGCGTTGATTGATGAGTTTCCGCAGCAGCATCCCCGGCCGCCGTCGGTGGCGGGCGCGGCGAAGGCGCCATCGGCGACGCGCATCGAGGCCATCATCCGCGCCTGCGCGGCCGACTTGATCGGTTGCCATGAGAAACACGAGTTCATCCCCGCCCATGCGGCGTTCAATCTCGTTGGCGATCCGGACTTCCACGGACGCGACCTGCTGACCGCGCTGACCGGCCTTAACGCGCGCACCTACAAGAACGCCACGTTCCTGTTCAACCTCGCGCGCGTGTTCCTCGTCGGCAATCCGCACGTCTCGGCGCTGCTGAACCCGCCGTGGCAGGGCTGGGCGGAGCCGATGTGGGCGCCGGTGCAGATACGCCATCGCTCGGCCTACTACGACGCGTTCTTCGCCGAGGCGCTGCTGGACTACCGCGAGAGCGGCCTGGCAACGCCCGCGCAGGAGGCGGCGATCGGGCGCGCGACCCGCGCGATGGTGGAGTTCTGCCTCAACACCAGCCGCGAACGCGTGCGCGGGCCGGCCAGCGGCGCGGAGTTCGACATCATCACCGCGCTGGCGCCTCCGCCGCACTCGCGGATGAGCAACTTCTTCTGGAAACTGAAATCGGACCTCGGCTTCGGCCTCTACGCGCCCGACTGCGACACCACCGCGTGCTCGTTCTCCGCCGTCACGCAGATCGAGCCGGAGCACCCGCTGCTCGCGCAGCCGCTGCCGGACTTCTACGCGCAGTATCAGGTCGGCCACGACAACCACAAGAACCCGCCCACCGTCTCGATCAACGACAACATCGAGTTCGACGGCGGCGTGGTGACGTGGATCGAGAACCTCAACGGCGACCGGCCCTACGGCAACGACCTCGACCCGACGCTGAACCTCGACGTGCTGGAGGTCTCCTTCCGCAACCACGAGCGCTGGCAAATCGTCGAAAACCCGAAGCGGCTCGACACGCTGCGGCGCATCATCCGATTTCAGGACCGGCTCGCCGACACCGGCGCGTTCGCCAACCCGCGCTCGCACATCTATTACCTGCCGGAGCTTTACTGCGCCTACTTCGGCCGCTGTTACGCCGCGTTCCGCGCGCTGCCGCAGGCCAAGCGCGACGCGCTCGACCCCGACGGCAGCTTCGAAATGATCCGCCGGCAGGTGCTGGCCTGCGTCTGTGACGAACTGCTCGCGGCGGAGATTAACCCGTTTGACGCGGCGCTGGCGCTGCTGGCGCTGGCCAAGCTCGGCGCGGAGCCGGAGACCTTCACGCCCGCGCTGGCGTGCATTGACGAGCGGTTTGGCGAAGGTCGCAGTGTCGGCGCGTTCGCCCCGTCGCCGCTGACACCACACCCGTTCCGCGCTTACGAGTGGAACAAGATGAAGACCCCGACGCGCATCCTCGTGGGCGGGCCGGAGGTCACGTCGGCTTTTGTGCTGTCCGCGCTCGTCCACGCCCGCAAATGCCTCAACCCATGAACACCGGCCTGCTCCAGAAACTCGACGCCGCATTCGAGCAACGCTTCAACGCCAAGCCCGCCGTCCGCGTCCGCGCGCCGGGCCGCGTCAACCTCATCGGCGAGCACACCGACTACAACGACGGCTTCGTGTTCCCGATGGCGATTGACCGCGCCTGCTACATGGCCGCGCGCCCGCGCAACGACCGCAAGGTCCGCATCTACACGCTGAACCTCGACAAGGCCGGCGAAGTGTCGCTCGACGACCTGACGGTTCATCCCAGCCGCGGTGCGCTGTGGCTGAACTTCATCCGCGCCGCGCTGCATGAGATGAGTGCGGCCGGCCTCGCTGTTACCGGCGCGGACATCGCGGTGTGCAGCGACGTGCCGCTCGGCGGCGGCGTCAGCAGCTCGGCCGCGTATGAGTCAGCCATCGGCCTGACATTGCTGGCGGTCGCGGGCGTGAAGGAGCCGCCGCGGGCCGAGCTGGCGCGCATGATGCAGCGCGCCGAGACGCGCGCCACGGGCGTCCGTTGCGGCATCATGGACCAGTTCGCGTCGCTGTTGAGCCAGCAAGACCACGCGATCCTGCTCGACTGCCGTGATCTCAGCTACAAGCAGGCGCCGGTAAAGCTCAACGGCCACAGTTTCGTCATCGCCGACACCTGCGCGCCGCGCGCGCTGGCCGGCTCGAAATACAACGAGCGGCGCGGCGAGTGTGAAGCCGCCGCGAAAGTCCTCGGCGTGAAGTCGCTCCGCTCCGCGTCGCTGGCGCAGTTGCAGGCCGCGGAGTCAAAGATGCCCGCCAATGTCTTCAAGCGCGCCCGCCACGTCGTGACGGAGATCGCGCGGACGCAGGAGGCGGCGGTGGTGTTTGAGCGCGGCGACCTCGCGGCGTTTGGCAGGCTGATGGACGCGAGCCACGAGAGCCTGAAGAACGACTACGAAGCCTCGTGCCGTGAACTGGACGTGCTGGTGGCGGCGGCGCGGGCGATTCCTGGCGTGCTCGGCAGCCGGCTGACCGGCGCGGGCTGGGGCGGCTGCACGGTGACGTTGCTGCGCAACGACGCGGTGGAGAAGTTCCAGGGCGACGTGACGGCCTGCTACGAGCAGGAGATCGGCCGCAAGCCGGTCATCATCCTGACTGGCGCAGCGCAGGGCGCCCTGGCGCTGTGAAACCAACGCTGGATTTGGCACGGTGAGTTGTGATTCAATCCCGCCGCTCAAATGAGCCGCGCCGGTGAAGAGCCGATGCTCGGGCGCGCCAGTTTGCCAGAAAGGACCAGAGCCGTGAACGAGAAGCACGCCGCCGGACAATCCTCCCGCCCGATCTTCAACCGCCGCCAGTTCATCAACCGCGTCGCCGCGTGGTCGGCCGGCGCACTGGCTGCGCCACCAGTATTTCAACTCGTGCCGCAGGCGAAGGCCGCCCCCACGCAGCCGTTGCTCGCCGTCGCCAAAGGCGCCGACTACGAGGCGATCCTCACAAAGGTGCTCGAACCGCTCGGCGGGCTGGCGCCGTTCGTCAAGAAGGGCGCGAAGGTCGTCGTGAAGCCGAACATCGGCTGGGATCGCACGCCGGAGCAGGCCGCCAACACGCACCCGTTGCTGGTGAAGGCGATGATCAAGCACTGCCTCGACGCCGGCGCGAGCAAGGTGATGGTCTTCGACCGCACCGCCAACGATTGCCGGCTCACCTACGTCACCAGCGGCATCCGGAAGATCGTCGAGTCCATCAACGACCCGCGCGTAAGCTGCACGTTCGTGGACGACCGGAAGTTCGTCCCCGTGAAGATCGCGAAGGGCAAGGCGGTAACCGAGTGGGATTTCTACAAGGACGCGCTCGACGCCGACTGCTACATCAACATCCCCGTCGCCAAGCACCACTGCCTCGCGGGCCTCACGCTCGGCCTGAAGAACATTTTTGGCGTCGTCGGCGGCAAGCGCGGCGAGCTTCACCAGTCCCTCGGCCAGAAGATCGCCGACCTCAACACCGTCCGGCCCTCCACGCTGACGGTGATTGACGCGACGCGCATCCTGCTGCGCAACGGCCCCAGCGGCGGCAAGCTCGACGACGTGAAGGAACTGCACACGCTGATCGCCTCCGCCGACACCGTCGCCGCCGATGCCTACGCCACGACGCTGTTCGACATGAAGCCCGACGCTGTGGAATCCACCCGCTGCGCCGCCGCGATGGGCCTCGGCGAGATGGGCCTGAACAAGGTCAAGATCGTCAAGGTGTAGCATCGAGGTGAAAAACCGCCGGCTTCGAGTTCCCTGGAAGTGGCTGCGGCGCGCGGTGCAGCTCGCGTTCCTGTTCGTCTTCCTCTGGCTCTTCCGCCAGACCGAGAGTGACGGCACCGGCATCCTCCATCCCGCCGCCAACCTGCTCTTCCGGCTCGACCCGCTCGTGGGCGCGTCCGCCATCCTCGCCGGCAAAGAACTCATCGCGTTGGTCTGGCCCACGCTCATCACCATCGCGCTCACGCTCGTGCTGGGCCGGTTCTTCTGCGGCTGGGTCTGCCCGCTCGGCACGCTGCTCGATGTCGCGCATCGCCCCCTGCCGAAGCGCGACACGCCGCCTGACCCGCGCTGGCGCATCGTAAAGTTCTTCCTGCTCGGCGTCGTGCTCGTCAGCGCCGGGTTCGGCATGCAGTTGATCGGCTACGTCAACCCGTTCTCGATCCTCGTGCGCGGGTTGGCGGTGGCGGTGGACCCGTGGCTGAACCGCAGTGTCACCGCGCCGTTCACGTGGCTCTACAAGAACGCGCCAGAGTCCGTCACCAACGTCACCGAGCCGGTCTATGAGTTCCTGAAGGCCGGCGTGCTGCCGTTCCAGCAGAACGCGTTCGTCTGGGCCGGCCTGTCGTTTGCCATCCTCGCGGCGGTGTTCGCGCTGGAATTGGTCGAGCGCCGGTTCTGGTGCCGCAACCTCTGCCCCAGCGGCGCGTTGATGGGCCTGATGGCGCGCTTCGCCCTGTTGCGCCGGCTGCCCACGCGCGTTTGCGGCCACTGCAAGGCGGTGGCCGACTGCGACGAGTTCTGCCGGATGGGCGCGTTCGACGAGCAGGAGCGGCTCATCCCGGAATCGTGCAACCTCTGCCTCGACTGCGTGAGCGGCTGCCCCTCCGGCGTGGCGCGGTTCGGTTTCAGGAAAACAAAGGCCGCGCCCGCGCCGCTGGAGCCGTCGCGCCGGCTGTTCCTCGCGTCGCTGGCGACCGGCGTCGCGCTGCCCGCCGTCGCACGCGTGGCGCGCGACGGCAGCCGCCTGCCCGACGACCTCATCCGCCCGCCCGGCGCGCGCGGCGAGCGCGAGTTCCTCGACCTCTGCGTGCGCTGCGCCGAGTGCATGAAAGTCTGCCCGACCAATGCGCTCCAGCCCGCGCTGTTCGAGAGCGGCGTGGAGGGCGCATTCTCGCCGCGGCTGATGGCGGAGCTGGGCTACTGCGAATACAACTGCACGCTCTGCGGCCAGGTCTGCCCGACCAGCGCCATCCGGCGGCTGCCCGTCGCCGAGAAACAGAAGTTCATCATGGGCAAGGCCGTCTTCGACAAGGACCTCTGCATCCCGTTCGCCAAGGGCGAATCCTGCATCACCTGCGAGGAACACTGCCCGCTGCCGGAGAAGGCCATCCTCTTCCGCGAAGCCGAGGCGGTCGTCAAGAAGACCGGCCAGCGCGCCATCGTGAAGCAGCCGTTCACCGTCCTCAGCCTCTGCATCGGCTGCGGCATCTGTGAAACCAAATGCCCCCTCCCGGGCAAACGCGGCGTCCGCGTCGTGCGCGAAGAAACCGTCCCGCCCGACGTGAAGAAGGAATACGAGGAACTGGAGAAGACCAACCCACGCCCCGCCGGCGGCCCAGCCGCAGAGCGAGCAGCGGGATATTGACGCGTGGATGCTGGTTTAACCGCGGATGGAGCGGACAAACAAGCGAGGGTGTCCACGTAAGCCGCAGCTTTCGACAATACAGCCGGCTTTTCTATTTCACCGCGACGACCTGGAAACGCGGGTCACTCTTCTGCTCGCGAAGGATGGCGAGAATCTTCTCGACGCCGGCTTGGGCGGTGACACCGTGGCGCTCGCGGAGCACGTCGTTGGTGCTGGCCCATTCGATGAACTTGTCGGGCCACGCGACGCGGGCTACGGGCGTGTAGATGCGCGCGTCGGCCAGGTGCTCGATGACGGCGCTGCCGATGCCACCTTGCAAGACATGGTCTTCGAACGTCAGCAGCGCCTTGCACTGGCGCGCGTGGCGTTCGACGCACTCGATGTCGAGCGGCTTGGCGAAGCGGGCGTTAATGACCGCAACGCTGAGGCCCTGCTCGGCAAGCCGTTTCGCGGCGTCCTGCGCCATCGGCAGCATCGTGCCGTAGCTGAAGATGGCCACGTCGTGGCCGTGCTGGAGAACCTCGGCTTTGCCGGGCGGCAGAATCTGCGGGTGCTCCTTCATCGGCACGCCCATCGCCGCGCCGCGCGGGTAGCGGATGAAGACGGGCGCATTGAGCGTCAGGGCGGTGGCAAACATGTCCTGGAACTCGTCCTCATCCTTCGGCTGCATCAACACCGTGCCGGGCACGGTGCGGGCGTAGGCGATGTCGAAGAGGCCGTGATGGGTCGGGCCGTCGGCGGCGCTCAGGCCCGCGCGGTCCATGCAAAAGATGACGGGGAGGTTTTGCAGGGCGACGTCGTGGACGATGCAGTCGTAGGCGCGCTGGAGGAACGTGGAGTAGATCGCGACGACCGGCCGGAAGCCCATCGTGGCCATGCCGGCGGCAAAGACGACGGCGTGTTCCTCGGCGATGCCGCAGTCGAAGTAACGCTCCGGCATCTTGTCGCGGAGCTTGTTAAGACCGGTGCCACTAGGCATCGCGCCGGTGATGCCGACGAGCTTGGCGTGGGTCTGGCAAAACTTCAGCATCAGGTCGCCGAACACATCCTGCCACGCGGGCGGCGCGGGTTTCGTGGGTTTGCTCTTGCCAGTGATCGGGTCGTAGGGCGAGCAGCCGTGAAATCTCTCCGGGTTCTCGAGCGCGAAGTGGGCGCCTTTGCCCTTGGTGGTGCGGATGTGGAGCAGGATCGGCTCGTCGGCCTGTTTGCAGAACTCGAGGTTGGCGATGAGCGTCTTCAGGTCGTGGCCGTCAATCGGGCCGAGGTAACGCAGGCCGAGTTCCTCGAAGATGACGCTTGGATAAAGCATGCTCTTGGCGGCTTCCTCGGCGCGGCGCTCCAAGTGCAGCAGTTTTTCGCCGAAGGGGACTTTTTTCAGGAAGCTGTCGAAATCCTTGTGCAGGCGGTTGTAGGTCGGATTGGTGACGATACGGTTGAGGTGCTTGGCCATGCCACCGACGTTGCGGTCAATGGACCACTCGTTGTCATTGAGGATGACAATGAGGCGCTTGGTGGTGTGCCTGATGTTGTTCATCGCCTCGTAGGTGATGCCGCACGTCAGCGCGGCGTCGCCCACCAACGCGACGACGTGCTCGCCGGTGCCGGCCTTGTCGCGGGCGGCGGCCATGCCGAGCGCCGCGGAAAGAGCCGTGCCGGCGTGGCCCGCGCCGAAGCTGTCGTGCGGGCTTTCGTGCCGCACCATGAACCCGCAGAGGCCGTCGGTCTGGCGGATGGTGTGCATCCGGTCGCGGCGGCCGGTGAGCATCTTGTGGACGTAGGACTGGTGTGCCACGTCCATGACGATGCGGTCTTTGGGGCCGTCAAAAACCTTGTGGAATGCGATGGTGGCCTCGACAACACCGAGGTTGGGGCCGAGGTGGCCTCCTGTGTCGGCCAGCGTGTGGATGAGCGACTCGCGGATTTCGTGGGCCAGTTCCTGAAGCTGCTCGATGTTGAGCTTCTTCACGTCGGCTGGCGAATTGACGTTCTCCAAATAACCCATAAACGACCCCCGTCGGCCCCACGCCTCCTAGAACAACTTCTCTTCCTTGTCCCCTTTGCGGCGGCCGGCGTCCGATGCGTCATCGCCCTGCCCGGCCGCCTCAACCGGCTCCGTGGTCACCGTTCCATCCTTCTGTCTGGCCAGAATCTCGATTCTCTTGTTGGCTTCCTCCAGCTTCTGCGTGCAAAACCGCACCAGCCGGGTGCCTTCCTCGAACTGCTTGACGACCTCGTCCAGCGGCAGTTCGGCGGCTTCCATCTCTGCGACGATCTTCTCCAGCCGTTCCAACGCCTGCTCAAACTTCACGCCTTCGGCGGGCGGTTCGCCCGACGCGGCAGCCGGCTGTGAATCGGCGGATTTCCTGCGGGTTGTCGGCATAAGCAAAAACGGGCGGACAATAGCAGCGCCTGCCGCGCTCGTCGAGTAGAACATTGGCTCACCGCGAAACGAGGGCGCAACTTGACACCCGCGCCAAGTCCCGAAAGGGACGGTCGAGAATAGCCCGGCGTTTCA
>DYDC01000111.1 GCA_020718125.1 Methylacidiphilum sp.
GCGGAATCGCCTTCGGTGGCCCAGAATCACAATCAGCATCCTTTGGAGAACAGAGAGACGCGCAACGATGTTCCACAACAAGCCACCCGCCAGAGCCGATGGACATGACCGGCTGCTTGCCGAGTTTCTGCGCGAGCAGGCGATCCGGCAGAAAGGATATCGGGAGCGGGCGCTCAAGATTTACCCGCACATCTGCGCCAACTGCGGCCGCGAGTTCTCCGGCAAACGCCTGCGCGAACTCACCGTCCATCACCGGGACCACAACCACGACAACAATCCCCCGGACGGCAGCAACTGGGAACTGCTCTGCGTCTATTGTCACGACCACGAACACGAGAAGTCGCTGATCGGCAAGTATTACGAGGGGCCAAGGCCGCCCGCCGAGCAGCCGCCCCCCTTGACCTCCAATCCATTCGAGAAGCTGGAGTCGTTGCTGAAGCCCAAGCCGGATGACAAGAAGCCCTGATTTTCTACGGGCAGCAACCTTGGATGCCTGCTGGTGTTGATACTCTGCCGTTCATTCCCGAAACCGGGCGGCCAGCGTCGGAGACAGTCAACCCAAACCAGGAGAAACGATGATGAAGTCCGTATGGAAAGCATTGGCGCTTGTGTGCGCCCTGTGTGTCGCAACCCCGTTGATCGCCGCCGAGGGCGGCAAAGGCCATGGCAAAGGCAAAGCGGGCGCGCGCCCCGATCCCATGGGCGCGGCGTTGGCGGGCCTGGGCCTGAGTGACGAGCAGAAGAGCAAGATCGCCGACATCCGGAAGAAGTATGCGCCGGACTTCAAAGAGTTCGAAACGGCCAACAAGGACGCGCTCAAGGCTGCAAGGGAAGCCGGCGACAAGGCCAAGATGGCCTAGATCATGAAGCCTATGATGGAAAAGCGGAAGGCGATGATGGGCGAGATCA
Organism: Methylacidiphilum sp.; assembly: GCA_020718125.1. Classification (GTDB taxonomy): domain Bacteria; phylum Verrucomicrobiota; class Verrucomicrobiia; order CAIQCK01; family CAIQCK01; genus JACRKA01. The sequence continues at coordinate 910 of DYDC01000111.1, forward strand.
AAGGCGTGTTGAACGACGAGCAGAAGAGCAAGCTCGATGAAGCCATGGCGAAGGCCGCCGCGGGCCTGCAAGGCAAAGGCAAGAAGAAGTAGAAATCGTCAAGACAATCGCAGCGTGGGAGCGCCGGAGCGTGAGTTCCGGCGCTCCTTTCGCTTCAAAGAGACGTGTTTCCATCCGATCAAGATTCCGAATCGGCGCGCGGGGCGTGATGACTGGTCTCCAAGCCGCCATTTTGTGCGCTGGCATTGTGGGATGTGATGAGCAATATTCCGCGCCATCATGTTCTGTAGAACTCGGACTCGCAATATTCTCAGGCCGCTTGCGACCGTAGTCGCTGCGTGGGTGCTTGCCGGTGCGGCGGGCGCATGGGCCTGTTCCGTGCCGGTGTTCCGCTACGCGCTGGACCGCTGGCAGGCGGATGCGTATCAACTCGCCGCGCCGGCAGCGGTGGCGAACAGTGCGGAAATCGCACCGTTGCTGGCCGGGCTGCGCAAGAACCCCGCCGCGAACGTGCTCGTGACGATGGACAAGGCAGCGGCGGACGACGGCCCGGCCCGGCTGCTGTTGCCGCAGTCGCCCGACAAGCCCATCTGGTCGGGGCCGCTGACGGCCGAGGCGCTGCGCGCGATCACCGATTCCCCTGCCCGGCGCGAACTGGCGAAGCGCATCCTGGCGGGCGACTCGGCCGTGTGGGTGCTGGTGGACAGCGGCAAACGCGAGGTGGACGACGCGGCGGTGGCTGCGATTGAGAAGCGACTAAAGTATGTCGAGTCAGTGGCCGCTCTGCCGGACATTGACCCCAACGACCCGACCAGCCAGGTTGGTCCCGGCCCCGCGTTGAAGGCGAAGTTCTCCATGCTGCGCGTGTCGCGGAACGATCCAGCGGAGAAGTTCCTGGTGGCGATGCTGACATGGGCGCTGACTGAGAAGGCCGATGCGGCAAACGCGGCGGTGGTCGCGCCCGCGTTCGGCCGCGGCAAGGTGCTCGGTGTTGCGCCCGCGGGTGAGGTCACCGACGAGGTGATTGATGAGATGTGCGTGTTCCTGCTTGGCCGGTGTTCGTGCCAGGCGAAGGAGGCCAATCCCGGCTACGACCTGCTGATGACGGTGGACTGGGACGCGAAGCTGATGGAAGCGCAGGAGGCGCGTGACAAGGCGGCGGAATCCGCCATGCCTGCCGCCGACGCAAAGACGGCTGCCGCGAAAGCGAACGCGCCCGCGCCGGAGACGGTTGTCATTTCGGGAACGGAGCCGAAAGCCGCGCCAGCATCCGAGGACAAATCTCGGTTGGTGGTGTGGATTGCTGTGGTTGTGTTGCTGGGTTTCGCGGCTATGGCCGCCGCATTGTGGCGGAGAAAGAAACCATGAGACCTCTTGCCATCCTGCTGGCTGTCCTTGCTATCGGCGTCGCCGCCATCGTCTTGTTCCAGCATGGAACCGGGCCGTCGCGCCCAGAGTCGGCGTTGACGGTGTATTGCGCCGCCGGCCTGAAGAAGCCCGTCGAGGCCGTCGCCGCAGCCTACAAGAAGGAACTCGGCGTCACGATCAACCTCCAATACGGCGGCAGCGCGTCGTTGTTGAGCGCCATCCGCGTGGCGAAGAACGGCGACCTGTTCATCGCGGCCGATGACGGCACCGTGGCCGACGCGCGCAAGCACGGCGTCATCCGCGAAGCGCTGCCGCTGGTGAAACAACGGCCTGTCATCGCCGTCGCGAAAGGCAACCCGAAGAACATCCGCTCCCTCGACGACCTCATGCGCGACGGCGTGCGTTTCGCCCTAGCGAACCCTGAAAGCGCCAGCATCGGCCGCATCATGAAGAAGGTGCTCGGTGACCGTTGGGAGAAGTTGTGCGCCCGTGCCGCTGTGCAGAAGCCGACGGTGATGGACATTGCCAGTGATGCGGCGCTCGGCGCGGTGGACGCCGCCATCGTGTGGGACGCGACCGCGGCGCAGTTCCCGGCACTGGAGGCGGTGCAGGCCGCCGAGTTTGAGAAGGCGGTCGAGAACGCGAGCGCGACGGTGCTGGCGGCTTGCGCGCAGCCGGCGGCGGCGCTGAGGTTTGCTCGCTATCTCGCCGCGCCGGAAAAGGGCGGGCCGATCTTCGCGGCGAACGGGTTCAAACCCGCGGGCGGCGATATGTGGGGCGCGAAGCCGAAGCTGGTGCTCTACAGCGGCGGGGTGAACCGGCCTGCGATCCAGCAGACGCTGAAGGAATTCGCCGACCGCGAGGGCGTGGAGTTGACGACGGTGTTCAACGGCTGCGGCATCCTCTGCGCGACGATGCGGACGATGGCGAAGAATCCAGAGGCGGCGCTGCCGGACGCCTATTATGCCTGCGACATCTGCTTCGTGCCGCCGGTGGCCGACATCTATCCCGAGGCAGTGAACCTGACCGAGGCCGACATCATGCTCGCCGTGCCGAAGGGCAACCCGAAGACCATCCGCACGCTGGCGGATCTCGCGCGGCCGGGGCTGAAGATCGGCCTCTGCAACGCCGAGCAGTCCACGCTCGGCTACATGACGAAGGGGATGTTGAAAGAAACCGGCCTCTACGACTCGGTGATGAAGAACGTCGCGTCGCAGGTGCCAACGGCTGATTTCCTCGTGAACCAACTTCGCACCGGCTCGCTCGACGCGGCCATCGTCTATGACGTGAACGCCAAGCCCGCGAAGGAGCATCTCGACACCATCGCAATCAAGCACGCGGGCGCAAAAGCGGTGCAGCCGTTCGCCGTGGCGGCGAAATCGCCCAACGCGCGGCTCAGCCATCGGCTGCTGGATTTCATGCGGGTGAACCGCGGGCGGTTCGAGGCGGCGGGTTTCCGGTGGCGTGGCGATGACGCGGCCTATGCGAGCAAGGACATTGAGGTGCCGCCGTGGTTGAAGCGATCCAATGACTGACCAACACCGAGCGGGACCGAACTGGCCGTTCTGGGTCGTGATCGCGACGGTCACGGCCGCCTATCTGGGTTTGCTGCTCGGCATGTTGGCGGCCACGTCGGTCCATAGCGCGCCGCGCGACCTCTGGCGCGCGCTCGGCTCGCCCGATATCCAATACGCCACCGCGTTGAGCCTCGTCACCTGCACCGTCGCCGCGCTGTTGTCGCTGGGCGTGGCGATCCCGGTCGCCTACCTGATGTCGCGGGGACATTTCCCCGGGAAAAACCTTCTGGATACGCTGCTGGACGTGCCGATCGTGCTGCCGCCGATGGTCATCGGCCTCTGCCTGCTCGTGCTGTTCCAGACGCCGGTGTGCCGCGTAATCGAACGCTTCGTGCCGTTCACCTACACCGTCTATGGCGTCGTGCTGGCGCAGTTCATCGTCGGCACGGCGTTCGCGGTGCGGCAGATGCGGACGACATTCGATCATCTGCCGGCGCGTCCCGAGGACGTGGCGATGACGCTCGGCTGCTCGCGCGGGCGGGCGGTGTGGCTGGTGACGCTGCCTGCCGCCAAGCGCGGCATGTTCAGCGCGGCCAGCGTCGCGTGGGCGCGCAGTCTCGGCGAATTCGGGCCAATTCTGGTCTTCGCGGGCGCGACGCGCATGAAGACGGAAGTGCTGCCGACGACGGTGTGGCTGGAGTTGAGCGTGGGCAATCTGGAGGCGGCGATTGCGGTGAGTTTGATGATGGTCGCGCTGGCCGTGGCGGTGCTGGTGGCCATGCGCGTGGTGGGGGAGAGGCCATGATCGCGCTGGAGCACATCGCCATCCACGCCGGCGCGTTCACGCTGCGGGACGTGTCGTTCACCGTGCCGGAGGCAACCTACGGCGTGCTGATGGGGCCGACGGGCTGCGGCAAGACAACACTGGTGGAGATTATCTGCGGCCTGCGCCAACCGGCGTCGGGGCGCGTGGTGGTCAACGGTAGCGATGTGACCCGTGAGCCGCCGGGCAACCGCGGCGTCGGCTACGTGCCACAGGATGGCGCGATGTTCCCGACGATGACGGTGCGCCAGCAGCTTGCGTTCGCGTTGCGTGTCCGGCGGCGTCCAGCGACGGAAGTCGCGGCGCGGGAGGAGGAGCTTGCCCGCGAACTGGGCATTGCGCACCTGCTCGATCGCAAGCCGCATGGCTTGTCAGGCGGCGAACGCCAACGTGTCGCACTGGGCCGGGCGCTGGCGGCAAAGCCCGCCGTGCTGCTTCTGGATGAACCGATCTCGGCGCTGGATGAGGACATGCGCGGCGACATGCGGGACCTGCTCAAGCGCGTGCAGCGCGAGCACCGCGTGTCGGTGTTGCACGTCACGCACGACCGCCATGAGGCGCGTCATCTGGCGGATTTGCTGTTGGTGATGGCCGAGGGTTGCGTGCGTCCGGCGGATTTGGCTACGCTTGGCGCGCCATGAAACCGCCGCCACTGACCGACGAAGAGCGCGCCATCTACGAATGGCAGATGTGGGTGCCGGGGTTCGGCGAGGAAGGCCAACGCAAGCTCAAGGGCGCGTCGGCGCTTATCTCGCGTTGCGGCGGCCTGGGTGGCTTGGTGGCTTACGAACTGGCGGCAGCGGGCGCGGGCGGTCAAGCCGATGGTGGAGTGCGCGATGTATTCGATGGAGGCGCGGGTGACGACCATCCTGCCGGGCCGCACGCCGTGCTTGCGCTGCATCTGCCCGGAGAAGCCGGCGACGTGGAAGCGGCGGTTTCCGGTCATCGGCGCGTGTCGGGCGCGGCGGCGTGCATCGGGGCGACGGAGGTCGTCAAGTTGCTGACAGGCCTTGGCGAGCCGTTGGCGGGCGTGATGCTGGCGATGGACTTTGAGACGATGCAGTTCCGGCGCGTGAAAATCTCGCGGCAGCAGGATTGCGCGGTGTGCGGTAGGGTGGGCCGGGCCTCCGGCACGGCCATTGACGATTGATTGGCCGTGCGGGACGCACGGCCCACTCCACTCTACTTCTTCGCAGGAGCGCGAAGTTTCTCAAACCGGCGTGAGGCGACCATCTCGTTGCCATTGGGGGCGGGCTTCACGAGGAACGCCGCCGCATCCGGCAACGAGTCCGCCAACTTGATGGCGCGCTTCTCATCGAGCACGCAGAGCGCTGTGGCGAGCGCGTCGGTCGTGGTGGCGTTGCGGGCGATGAAGGAGGCTTGAAGCCGGTTGGTGAGGCCAAGGCCGGTGCGCGGGTCCACGACGTGGGAGTAGCGCGTGCCGCCGATGTCCGCGAACTGCTCAATGTCGCCGGAGGTGGAGATGGCGGCATTGCGCAGGAGAACGGTGGCGGCGAGTGTGTCGTTGGTGCCGGGTGAGCCGATGCCCATCTTCCAGCCGGCCATGCCGGGCGGCGCGTCGCCGATGGCGATGTCACCGCTGGCGGCCACGAAGGCGCTGCGGATGCCGCGCTGGCGCAGGACGGCGAGGGCCGCGTCGGCAGCGTAGCCTTTGGCGACGCCGCCGAGGTCGAGTTGCATGTCGGGCGCGAGGAGCGTGATGGTCTTGCGCGAGGGATCGAGCTTGAGGTTGCGCCAGCCGACGCGTTGTTTTGCCGCGGCGATGGCTTCGGGCGCGGGAAGCTTGTGCGTGCGGCGGGCGGCGCGCCAGAGGCGGACGAGAGGACCGACGGTGATGTCGAACGCTCCATTACTGAGCTTCGCGAGCTTCTGGGATTTCTCGATGACATCGAACAGGTCCCTGCTGACGCGCGCCGGGACGCCGACGGGCTGCTTGCAGAGCCGCATGAGTTCGCTGTCGGGGTCATGGTCGCTCATCATCTGGTTCAGCGCGGCGACGCGCTGGAACGCGGCTGTGGCGGCGCGGCTGCCAGTCGCTGAATCGGGCGCGTAGAGCACGATGCGGAACACCGTGCCCATGTGCGGCTCGATGAACTCGAGCCGTTGAAGCGCAGGTTTTGCCGCGACGGCGTGGCCGACGGCGGTCAACGCCGCCGCCGCCAGGACCGAGCGAAGGATGTTGTGTGACGTCACGGGGACGCCAAGGGATGCGGCCTAGTCCTTCTCGACGCCGTTGTTCCAATACTTGAACATCTCCTCAGCGGAGGGGACGGTCAGCGGGCGGACGACGCGGAAGCCGACGAAGAGCGCGTCGGTGTGATACCAGATGCTCTTGGGGAGCTGCGGGTCTTGTGCCTTCCATTCGATGGTCGAGCCGCGGCGCGCAGCGCTGCGGAGGGAGACGGGGTCGTCATTCCATGCGCCGCCGCGAATCGCCTGCGGGTATGGCTTGGCGGACTGTGCCCACGGATCCTTGGCGGGACTCTTGCCGTAGAAATCGGTCGTGAGCTGGTCGAGGGTCCATTCCCAGACGTTGCCGTGCATGTCGAGCAAGCCCCACGGGTTTGGCTTCTTCTGACCGACCTTCTGGGAGGCGTTGTTGCTATTCTTGTCGAACCATGCGAAATCGCCAGCCTTGGAAACGTCGTTGCCGAAGGAGTAGTCGGTGGTCGTGCCGGCGCGGCAGGCGTATTCCCACTCCGCCTCGGTCGGCAGGCGGTAAAACTGGCCGGTCCTGGCGCTCAGCCACTGGCAATACTTGTTCGCCGCGTGCTGGGTCATGCTGATGGCGGGATAGCCGTCATGGCCCATGCCGAAGGTCATGTCCACGTAAGGCTTGCTCGGCCGCGAGACGGCATCCACGAGCTTGTCAGCGGCTGATTTCGGGCCGGTTTCCTTCTTTTCCTCGGTGAACATCCACAGTTCGAACTCGTTCCAAGTGACCTCGCACTTGCCCATCCAGAAGGGCGAGACGGCGACCTTGTGCTGGGGGCCTTCGTCCTTTTTGCGGCCTTTCTCGCTGTCGGGGCTGCCCATCGTGAACTCGCCCCCCTTGATCGGCGCCATCTCGAAGCTGATCGAGGTGCCGGGGATGGTCGTCTTGTATTCCTTCATGTCCGCCTCGGACTTCTCCTTGCTGTTGGCGGCGATCTGGGTGTGCATGTCAGCGGCGAGTTTCTTTTCGTCAACGCTGGGGGACGTGGATTCGCCCCCGGCAAGCGCGCAAGGGGTGACGGCAGCCAGCAGGGCGGTGGCGATGGCAAGGCGATGGATGAGAGTCTTCATAGTGTTGTTTCAGGGTTTCATGGGTTCAGCTAAACGACAGGCCGATAGAGCTTCTTTCAGAACCCGGTTACGGGGCGGATTTTTGATTCTTGCAAGGGTAACCTCACTGCGCTCGGTGATCAGAGGACGCGGTAGGCAGCGGCTATCGCCCTGCGTCGTTGTTCATTACCGCTTTCATCCTTTGATCCTTGTTCAAGCACGCGCGCAGATTACTTCAGCGTGCCGCATGCCGTCAAGCGGCAAAAACGCGCGGTTTTCAGCACACCAGAATTCAATCTTTCTGAGTTGCAAGAGACGTGAGCGGAAGGAACTGCATTTGGAGCTAGACAAAGAGC
>DYDC01000112.1 GCA_020718125.1 Methylacidiphilum sp.
ACCCGGCGTTGAAACGCCGGGCTATTCTCGACCGTCCCTTTCGGGACTTGGCGCGGGTGTCAAGTTGCGCCCGCAGCAAAATTGGCATCGCAGAAAAGTTTTGCCTTCGACCGCCGAGCCGATACAGTAACCGACCACCTGCCATGAAAACTGAATCTGTTCATTTCGTCGCGGCCCGGAAGGTCGAGGTCCGTGAGATCGAGGTCAACGATCCCAAGCCACACGAGGTCCAGGTGCTCTGCAAGGCCGGCGGCATCAGCGCGGCCGACGTGGCGTTGTTCACCGAAACCGCCAGGCGCCCCTACCCTTTCGTCGGCGGGCACGAAGGCATCGGCCAGGTCATCCGCGCCGGCAGCGACGTGAAAAGCGTCCGACCCGGCGAATATGTCACCTGCGCTGCGTGGCAGAAGCTCCAGAACGTGGACGCCTCACGCGCTCACAAGATACCCGGCGAGCCTGAAGACCCGGCGCTCTGGCTGGTTGAGCCGGTCGCCTGTGTCGTCAACGCGCTCCATGATGCCGACGTCCAGCCCGGCGATCGTGCGATCGTGCTCGGCGCGGGATTCATGGGCCTGACCATTACGCAGTTGCTCTCGCGGTATCCGGTTTACGAACTCATTGCCGCCGACCTCAAGCCGCAAAACCTCACGCTGGCGACGCAGTTTGGCGCGACAGAGACGGTCAATACCTCGACCAAGGACGGCGAAGCGCGGCTGAAGGCGTTGGCGGGCGAATCGTTCGATTTGGTCATCGAAACCGCCGACGCGCAGCAAACGCTCGACTTGGCGACCCAACTGGTCCGCCGCGGCGGCCGGCTCTGCATCTTTTCGTGGCACCACGCGCCGCGGCAGGTGGACGTGGGCACGTGGCACGCGAAGGGTCTGCGCGTCCTGAACGCCAACCCGGCAATGGCCGGGGACTCGGCTCAAGCCGCCAACTTCGAGCGCGCGGTGCGCTGCATGTGGCGGGGGTTGATTGACCTCAAGCCGCTGGTGACGCACCGCCACAAGTTTGCCGAGGCACAAGCCGCATTGGAATTGGCCGCCAGGAAACCAGACGGTTACATCAAGGGCGCGCTGACGTTTTAGGCGTGACACGTAAAACGTGAAGTCTGAACTCGGACATCACGTTTTACGGTTTTGCGTTTCACGGCTCACCACGGTTCTTCCCCTTACCCGTCAGCGGCACGAACCGCACCGGCTCCCCCACGTGTTTCCGCACGGTGCCGTCGGCCAGTTTCTCCGTGACCACCATATACTGCATCGTCCACACGCCACCCACCGGGAGCACCAGTCGGCCGCCGGGTTTGAGCTGCTTCACAAACGGTTCCGGCACATGGTCCGGGGCGGCGGTGACGATGATCGCGTCAAACGGCGCCTCCTCCGGCCAGCCTCCGTAACCGTCACCGTGGCGCACCCGCACTTGCGTGTAGCCGAGCCGTTTCAGGTCCGCCGCCGCGCGCATTGCCAGAGGCTCGACGATTTCAATGGTATAGACATTCGTCTTCGTGACTTCGGCAAGCACCGCGGCTTGATAACCCGAGCCGGTGCCGATCTCCAACGTCTTCGCGCCGGGTTTCAGCCGGAGCAATTCAGTCATATAAGCGACGATGTAGGGTTGCGAGATCGTCTGGCCGTGGCCGATTGGCAACGGGTGGTCATTGTAGGCCTCTGCCCGCACATGGAGCGGCGCCAATTCGTGCCGCGGCACCGTCCGCATCGCGCGAAGCACGGCTGCGTCCGCAATGCCTCGGGCAGCGATTTGCTCCACGACCATCCGCTCGCGTTGGCTGGTCCAGTCCTCGCCACTGACAATCCCCCCTGCCAGCAGCACCGCCACGACTGGCGCAATGGGTCTCATGTGATGGCCTATTTTACCACCGATTGCCTTCCGCCACGAGGGGCGTTAGGTTCTGCTGCAACAGAAAGAAGAAAGAAGGAGGTGAGCGAAGTGACAGCACTCGAACACATCGAGCAATATCTGAAACAGCGGAAGGTCCGATACGAAGTCATCCATCACGCCCGCGCGTTCACGGCACAGCAGGTGGCGCAGGCCGAGCACGTGCCCGGCAAGATGCAGGCGAAGGTGGTCGTGTTGACCGGCAATGGCAGCTTCTACATGGCCGTGCTGCCGGCCAGTTGCCACGTGGCCGTGGAGGAGTTTGCCAAGGTCGTCGGCCGCGCATGTCGTCTCGCGACGGAGGCGGAGTTCGAGAACCTGTTCCCGGACTGCGAGGTTGGCGCGATGCCGCCCTTCGGTAGTTTCTACAACCTGCCGGTGTATGCCGATGCCTCGCTGCAAGAGGACGACGAGATCGTCTTCCAAGCGGGCACACACACCGAGTCGGTCAAGGTCGCGTGGAACGACTTCGTGAAGCTGCAGCATCCCATCATGGCCCACTTCGGCAAGTCGCCAAAACCGGCCAAGCTTGCGTAAACCAGACCGGGCGGCGGCGACTCTCACGCCGTCGCTGCGCCGTGCATGGGTGTTTCGTCTTGATTGGCGGGCTTCTTTACGCCAAAACGCCAGCGACATGACGAAGACGCTGACTCTGCGCTCGCCGGGGAAAATCAACTTCGGCCTCGACATCATCCGCAAGCGGCCGGATGGCTTTCACGACCTCGAAAGCATCATGGTGCCGCTCACCGTTTGCGACGAGATGGAGTTCGAGCCGCGCGACGCCGTCCACGGCATCACGATGGAGTGCGACGCCCCCTCCTTGCCGACCGACACCGGCAACCTCGTCGTGCGCGCCGCCCTCGCCTTCCGAGACAAGTTCAAGGTTTCCGCCGGCGCGCACATCAAACTCCGTAAGCGCGTCCCCATCGCCGCCGGCATGGGCGGCGGCAGCGGCAACGGCGCGGTTGCACTCACCGGGCTGAATCAACTCTGGGAGCTTGGCCTGACGCCAGATCAGCTTCATCCGCCAGCCGCCGCGCTCGGCTCCGACTGCGCGTTGTTCCTCGACCCGAAGCCGTCGTTCTGCCACGGTCGCGGCGAACTGGTCGAACCGCTCACCGACGCCGAGGCCGCGACGCTGCGGCGCGCGCACTTCGTCCTCGTCAACCCCGGCTTCGGCATCTCCACCAAGTGGGCCTACGAGAACGTGAGGCCTTTCTTGACGGGCCAAAGCGGGGCCATTAAGGTCGTCCGCGATGCGCTGGCGCGCGGCGATCTCGCGGGCGCGGCGCGGGCCATGATCAACACGCTCGAAGGCCCCGCGCTGCGGAAGCATCCGATTCTGGAACTGTTGAAGGAATCGCTCGCCAAGAACGGCTGCGTCGGCACGATGATGAGCGGCAGCGGCGCGACGGTGTTTGGCGTCGCGACCGACCGCGCGAGCGCCGAGCGCGCGATGAACGCTGCGCGCGCCGAGTTCGGCGACAGGATGTGGTTCGCGGTCGCGCAGGCGTTCTGAAATCTCAGATTTGAGACTCAGTTTTCGGTTGCCCGGTGGTGTAATGGTAACACAGCGGCCTTTGGAGCCGTTTTTCATGGTTCGAATCCATGCCGGGCAGCCACTCTCACGACATGGATTTTCCCGCGCTTGCCCGCACCCATTCCCCACATCCCCGGCTGGCAGGCGGGTCAAGCATGGTTGCCCCCGTCCGCTCTTAGAAAAACGGATACAGGAACGGGGCGATGGCGGAGGACTGGACGAAGATGATGAGCGCGCCCATCAACACGAGGATCACCAGCAGCGGCACGAGCCACCACTTCTTCTCCCGCATCGCAAATTGAACCAACTCACCTATCAACGATTGTTTCGCCATGATGTCCTTGCTTCGCCAAGTTCCTTCTAGTCCGCCGGGATCGCCGCCGGCGCGTGACTCCATTCCAAGTTGACGCTCTCGCGCATCCCCTTCTCGAAATCCACCGACTGGTCCTTGTGCTGGAGCATGTAGCTGCCCATCACCAGCACGTCAATGCCGGTCTTCACGAACGTGTTGTAGGCGTTCTCCGGCGTGGTCACGATCGGTTCGCCGCGGACGTTGAAGCTGGTGTTGAGGATCACCGGCACGCCGCTGACCTCGCCCCAGCGTTTGATCAACTCGTAGTAGAGCGGCACGATGTTCGGCTCGACGGTCTGGACGCGGCCGGTGCCGTCCTCGTGCGTGACGGCCGAAAGCTTCGCCCGCCATTCCGGCCGGACCTGCGGCACCAAGAGCATGTAGGGCGAATCAAACCCTTCCGGCATGTCGAAGTAGATGTGCGCCTTCTCCTTCAGCACGCTCGGCGCGAACGGCCGGAACCATTCGCGGAACTTCACCTTCGCGTTGATGATGTCCTTCATCTTCGGGTTGCCGGGATTGGCCAGGATGCTGCGGCTGCCCAGCGCCCGCGGCCCGAACTCCTGCCGTCCCTGGAACCAGCCGATGACCTTGTCCTCGGCGATGGCCTTCACCGTCCGCTCCACCAGTTGCTCGCGCGAGAGCTTCTCATACTTCGCGCCGACCCGATCCAGCGCCGCCTGTATCTCCGCGTCGCTGTAGGCAGGCCCCCAAAACGCGTGGTGCATCGTAAACTTGCGCGGCTGGCCGCGGACGCAGTTCCACACCCAAAACGCCGCGCCGAGCGCTCCGCCGTCATCGCCCGCCGCGGGCTGGATGAAGATGTTCTTGAAGCCCGTCCCCTGCTTGAGAATCTTCCAGTTCGCCACGCTGTTGAGGCCGACGCCGCCGCCGATGCAGAGCGCGTCGCACTGGTAACGCTCGTGAACCGCCCGGGCCATGTTGATCATGATCTTCTCGACCGCAGCCTGGCCGGAGCGGGCGATGTCGTAGTGATACTTCGTCAGTTCCGTCTCCGGCTTGCGCGGCGGCTCGCCAAAAAGCCGCTCCCACCGGTTGAGCATCGTGTTCTCGCTCCAGTGATGGGCGTAATAGTCCATGTTCAGGCGGAAGCTGCCGTCGGCCTTGATGTCCACCAGTTGCAGGAACTGGTCGAGATACTTCGGCTCGCCGTAGGGCGCCAGACCCATCACCTTCCACTCGGCATCGTTGACTTTGAAACCGAGATACGCCGTCAGCGCGCTGTAGAACAACCCCACCGAGTGCGGGAACTCGATCTTCTTCTCCAGCACGACCCGGTTGCCCTCGCCGTAGCCGATGCAGGTCGTGTCCCACTCGCCCACGCCGTCGGCGGTGATGATGGCCGCCCTCTCGAACGGCGACACCAGAAACGCGCTCGCCGCGTGGCTCATGTGGTGGCCGCAAAACAGGATGTCCTTGTCCGTGTTGAGCTTCTTCTGGATGTAATGCCGGATGCGGATCTTGTCCTTCATCCAGATCGGGATCGCCTTCAGAAAACCCTTGTAGCTGTGCGGCCACGTGCCCAGCGCGCAGAGCAGGATGCGGTCGAACTTCACGAACGGCTTCTCGTAAAAGACGATGTGGTCCACCTGCTCCAGCGTGATGCCCGCTTGTTTCAGGCAAAACTCGATGGCCAGATTCGGGAACTCGGAGTCGTGTTTCCGGCGGCTGAACCTCTCCTGCGCGCAGGCGGCCGCCAATTCGCCATCGCGCACCAAGGCCGCCGCCGCGTCGTGATAAAAGAAACTGAGACCGAGGATGTTCATGGGATCGCTAGAACGGACGCGCCGCCTCCTCCATCGCGTGGGGCAACGGCTTCACGTCCTCCCAATAGCTCGCGGCGTGCGGGTCCAGCTTCAGCCGCAGCCGCTTCTTGCCGGCGATCAACGCGAAGATCGGGATGATGAGGAAATACAGCAGCGTCAGCAGCAGGTTCGTCTGCCAGACGCCGAGCCGGTGCGCGATCTTCTTCCACCGCTCCCAAATCTCGCGGAACGGCATGAACAGACGAAGCGCCAGCACGAGGACGCCCAGCGCGGCAAAAAAGTATGCAATCCACCATAGTTTTCTCATGTCAGCACAAAAATGACGCCTACACGAATAAGCGGCCTGTCATCACCCTGTCAATGCCCGTCTTCGCGAGGCTCAGGCAGGCCTATCCCGCATGCCGCCGGTAAGGCTCCAACTCCGCCAACATGCTCGGCGGCACTTTTGCGTCCAGAGAGACGCTGCCGCCTGCAAACCGCTTCCGCAGCACCTGGCCATCGCGATAGATACGCGCGATGAGCGCGCTCTCGGCGTGCGGAATGGCCAGCCGCACGAACTCCCGTTTCGGCGTGAGGTGGACCGCAATCTCTCTCAACAGCGCGTCGAAGCCGCTCTTCTGGAGCGCGCTGATCTCCACCGCGTTGGGCGTCTCGCGCGCGAGCGCGTCGAGCGCCGCCGGGTTTTCAACGCGATCCATCTTGTTGAGCGCAGTGATCGTGGGCTTCTCGTGCGCCTTGAGTTCCAGAAGCACCTGATTCACGGAGGCGATCTGCTCATGGACCTGCGGATGGCTCGCATCCACAACGTGGATGAGGACATCGGCCTCGACCACCTCCTCCAGCGTGGCATAGAAGCTGTCCACCAAGTGATGCGGCAGTTTGCGGATGAAACCGACCGTGTCCGTCAGTAGGCAGTTTCGGTTGTTGGGGAGGCGCAGGCGGCGCGTCGTTGGGTCCAGCGTGGCGAACAACTTGTCTTCGGCGACGACATGGGCTGCCGTGAGCGCGTTGAGCAGCGTGCTCTTGCCGGCGTTGGTGTAGCCGATGATGGCCACGATGGGCCATTCGTGACGACGACGGCCCGCCCGCATGACCGCGCGGTGCTTGCGCACATCGCCGATCTGCTCCCGCAGGCCGCGGATTTTGTCCTCGATACGGCGCCGATCCACTTCGAGCTGGGTCTCCCCGGGGCCGCGCGTGCCAATACCGCCATACTGGCGCGACAGGTGCGTCCAAAGCCGCGTCAGGCGCGGGAGCATGTATTGGAGCTGCGCCAGCTCGATCTGCAGCTTGCCCTCGCGCGTCTGGGCGCGCTGGGCGAAGATGTCGAGGATCAACTCCGTGCGATCTAGAATCTTGCACCCGAAGATCTCCTCGATGTTGCGCGCCTGCGCGGGCGAGAGGTCATCGTCGAAGATGACGACATTGACCCGGCGATCCTCCGGCGCCCCCGCGCAATACTTCGCAAACAACTCCTCCGCCTTGCCCCGGCCGATGAACCATGCGGGAGTCGGTTCGGCAAGCTTCTGGATGATCCGATCCACCACCTCGACGCCGGCGGATCGCGTCAACTCCGCCAGTTCGTCGAGATGCTCCCGCGCGTGCCAGCCCTCGCGGCCCGGCGCCTGCAACGCCACCAGCAGCGCCCGCTCCTGCAGGCGCGTGGTCGTGTCAATGAGTTGTTTCGTCGTAGTCGCCCGCCCTTTCGAGGAAAACGGTCATCCGCCCATCCATCGCGCTGCCAGCATCAGACTGCCGCCCGATCCTCATCGCGTCGTCTTCGCCTCGCGCTCCTCCCGCACACGCTTCGCATACGTCATCAACTGGTCATACTCGTCATTGGTCAACTTCGCCCTGTCCTTCCATTTCCACATCCAGCGGGTCCATGTCATCTCCTCCGCCGCGGGATTGGGCGCGTCGTGGCAACGGCCGCACTTCGCGATCAACAGCTTCTTGTCCGGATCCACCGGCAGTCCTCCTGCGGCTGTAGCCTCACGCGCGCGGCCCCCGTAGGCAACCAGTTGGTCATACTCCTCCTCCGTCAGCTTCGCCTTGCCACTCCATTTCTTCAGCCATCCCACCCACCTTTTCTCCTCAACGCCTGCGTCAGGGGCATCGTGGCAACCGCCGCATTTCGCGACGAACATCTTCTTGGAGGGGTCTTCCTGCGGCGCAGCAGCGGGCGTAGCGGCGCTGGTTTTGGCCACGGGAGGCGCCACCACAAGACGTGTCTTGGGCTTGGCATCAGCCGCCAGTTGCGCGGCACACTCCTTCGCCAAGACGACCGGCCACTGGGGATTCTTGACGAACTCCGGGTCGGCAATCTCGCGCTGCCGATATAGAACCCAGAACTTCTTATTGAACGCCGAGTCACGCACTCCGAGCTGCGGATACATCTCCACCGCCTTCCGCTGCCAATCCTCGGCGTTCGCCGCAACAGTGGCCCACACGACGCAAAATACGGTTATCCAACACCTGAAACTTCCGGCTTGCATGACTAATCCATGCCTTTGTCTTTCATGTTTGTCGAGGTCAACATTGCGGTCGGTTATCCGCAGGGCGCATCTCAATTTCTGGAATGGGTTGCTGGGGCGGCGGGGGGGAAGAGCAGGTGCCAGCGATCATTGCGCCAGAAGGTTTCCAAACACATCAGCGATTCGTCG
>DYDC01000113.1 GCA_020718125.1 Methylacidiphilum sp.
GCATTTTACCCGCCGCCGCGCCGAAAGGAATGATTTTGTTTGCTGTCCGCTAGGAGTTTGTCGGACTTAGGCGTAAGTCACGTGATTGCAGGCTGCCTGTTTTTGACCAGAAAAAGTGCGACCGTTGAAAACGCGCGACTTGCGAAATTTTCCGCGCCTAAGTCCGACAAACTCCTAGAGTGGGCCGCTAGAGTGGGCCGCGCGTCCCGCGCGGCGATCATTCATCATTGGCCGTGCGGGACGCCCGGCCCACTCTGCTCTGCCTCAGCAAATCCTCGGCAACTGTTCGCCGCTGAGCATGTCCACGATGCGCGTCGCGCCGATGCGGCTCTTCATTGTGACCAAGCCGGCCGGGTCCGCCGTCACCGTGCCGATGATGGCCGCCTCCTTGCCGAGCGGATGGGCGCGCAGGATGGCCAGCGCGCGCTCGGCGTCCTTGGCCGCCACGAACGCGGCAAACCGGCCCTCGTTGGCGACGTAGAGGGGGTCGAAGCCGAGAATCTCGCACGCGCCTCGCACGTCCTCGCGCACGGGAATGGCGCTCTCGTCCATCGCGACGTTCACGCCGGAGGCCGATGCGATCTCGTTGAACGTGCTGGCGATGCCGCCGCGGGTGATGTCGCGCAGGCAGTGTATCTCGATGCCGGCCGCGATGAGTTTCAGCACCACGTCGTTCAGCGGCGCGGTGTCGCTCTCGATGGCGCTTTCGAACTCCAGCCCTTCGCGCACGGCCATGATGGCGATGCCGTGGCGGCCGATGTCGCCGTTCAGCAGCACCGCGTCGCCGGGCCGCACGGCCTTCGGCGAGATGGTAAGGTTGTGCTCGACGACGCCGATGCCGGCGGTGTTGATGAAGATGCCGTCGCCCTTGCCCCTGTCCACGACCTTCGTGTCGCCGGTGACGAACTGCACGCCCGCCGCCGCCGCCGCGCGCTGCATCGAGCGGACGACGCGCCAGAGCGAGTTCATCGGCAGGCCCTCTTCGAGGATGAATCCCGCGCTGAGATAGAGCGGCCGCGCGCCGCACATGGCGAGGTCGTTGACGGCGCCATTGACGGCGAGGTCGCCGATGTCGCCGCCGGGGAAGAACAGCGGATGCACGACGTGGGAGTCGGTGGTGAAGGCGAGCTTGGCGCCGTTGATCTCCAGCGTCGCGCCGTCGTGCTGCTGGTCGAGCAGGGGGTTCTTGAACGCCGGGCCGAACATCTTCTCGATGAGCTGGTGCATCAGCTTGCCGCCGCCGCCGTGGGCGAGCAGCACCTGCGGGTAGTCCGAAATCGGGATCGGACACGCGGGCGTGAAATCGCTGGGTGTCGTCATGACGCGATGAAGCGTGGAGCGTGGAGCGTGGAGCGTCAAGCGCTCAGTCGCCGCACACGTGGCGCAGGGCGCAACTTGACACCCGCGCCAAGTCCCGAAAGGGACGGTCGAGAATAGCCCGGCGTTTCAACGCCGGGGATGCGATGGGGCATGGCAGAGTCCCGCAGGGACGAGTGAACGATTTGGGCAACACGCCCCGTGAGATTGACCCGCGATCACAAAGCGGCAGGGGACTGGCGCAGTCCAAGACGCTCGCGCGTTTGCGAAGGCGGCATCTTTAACGCGACAGCGTCTTGGACTGCGGCAGTCCCCTGCCGCTTTTCCACGGGTTTTACCCGTGGCTGTTCATGTTCGTCCCCTCCAGGGACGTTGAACTTGTCACGGAGCCATTACGCCATCCTCACTTCTTCGCCGCGCGCCTGCCGTTGCCGAGCGCGATGAGGAGAGCTTCGCCGATGGTCTTGACGAACTTGAACTTCATCTTGCGGCGGATTTCGGCGGGGACTTCCTTGAGATCCTTCTCGTTGCGGTCGGGCAGAATCATGAGGCGGATGCCCGCGCGGGCGGCAGCGAGCACCTTTTCCTTGATGCCGCCGACGGCGAGGATCTTGCCGCGCAGGGTGATCTCGCCGGTCATGGCGATGTCGGGCTGGACGGCGCGGTTGCTCAGGAGCGAGGCGAGCGCGGTCGCCATGGTGACACCGGCGGAGGGGCCGTCCTTGGGGATCGCGCCGGAGGGGACGTGGATATGGATGTCGGACTTCTCGAAGAGGGCGTTGTCAATGCCGAGCGCGGCGCTGTGGGAACGGATGAAGCTGAGCGCGGCTGTGGCGGATTCTTTCATCACGTCGCCGAGGGAGCCGGTCAACAGGAGGCTACCTTTGCCGGGCATCCGGGTGGCTTCGATGAAGAGGATGTCGCCGCCGGCGGGAGTCCAGGCGAGGCCGGTGACCACGCCCGGCTCGGCGGTGCGCTCGGCCACTTCGGAGATGAACTTCACCGCGCCGAGCAGGTCATGCACGAGTTTCGTGGTGACGTGGAATTTCCGGCCGGCGCCCTCGACGATGCGGCGGGCGAGTTTGCGGCAGATGGAGGCGATCTCGCGCTCGAGGTTGCGCACGCCGGCTTCGCGCGTGTAGTCGCGGATGATGGCGCGCAACGCGGTCGGGTCGAAGGTGACCTGGCCGCGCTTGAGGCCGTGCTCGGAGAGCTGGCGGCGGAGCAGAAACCTCTTCGCGATGTGGAGCTTCTCCTCCTCGGTGTAGCCGGGCAGTTCGATGACCTCCATGCGGTCGCGCAGCGCGGGCACAACCGGGTCGAGTTGGTTGGTGGTGGTGATGAACATCACCTTCGAGAGGTCGAACGGGACTTCGAGGTAATGGTCGGAGAAAGCGTGGTGCTGCTGCGGGTCGAGCACCTCCAGCAGCGCGGCGCTCGGGTCGCCGCGGAAGTCCGCGCCGACCTTGTCAATCTCGTCGAGCATGAAGACGGGGTTGCAGGACTCGACCTTGCGGAGGCCCTGGATGACGCGGCCGGGCAGCGCGCCGATGTAGGTGCGTCGGTGGCCGCGGATCTCGGCCTCGTCGCGGATGCCGCCGAGGGAGATGCGGATGAACTTGCGGCTGAGGGCGCGGGCGATGCTCATGCCGAGGGAGGTCTTGCCGACGCCGGGCGGGCCGACGAAGCAGAGGATGGGGCCTTTCATGTCCTGCTTGAGTTTCAGGACGGAGAGGTATTCGAGGATGCGCTCCTTGACGCGATGGAGGTCGTAGTGGTCCTCGTCGAGGACGCGCCGGGCGCGGGTGATGTCGAGACGGTCCCGCGTGGCTTTGTTCCACGGCAAAGTGACGAGCCAGTCGAGGTAGGTGCGCGCGACGGTGTATTCGGCGGAGGCGGTGGGGATGATGGCGAGGCGCTCCAGTTCGCGCAGGGCGACCTTGCGGGTCTCGTCGGGCATCTTGGCCTTCTCGATCTTGTCGCGCAGTTCCTTGATCTCGGAGCCATGCTCGCCTTCCTCGCCGAGTTCCTTCTGTATCTGCTTGAGCTGCTCGCGGAGGAAATACTCGCGCTGTCCCTTGGCGAGGGCGGAGGAAACCTTGCTCTGGATTTCGCTGCCGAGTTCGAGGACTTCGAGTTCGCGGTTGAGCAGCGTGGTCAGTCGCGTCAGGCGGGCCTTGATGCTGTAGGTCTCGAGCAGGCGCTGGCGCTCCTCGCCGGAGACGTTGAGGTTGGAGGCGATGAGGTCGGAGAGCTTACCGGGATCCTCGATGTTGAGCGCGGCGACCTTCAGTTCGTCGGGCAGGGCAGGGGAGAGGCTGATGATCTTCTGGAACTGCTTGCTGGCGTTTCGGGCCAGCGCGTTGACCTCGATGGTGTCCTCGCCCTCATCGGGCAGCGGCGCGACACGCGCGGTGAGATAGGGTTCCTCCTGGTCGAACTTCACGATGCGGATGCGGCGCTGGCCCTGCACAAGCACCCGGACGCTGTCGTCTGGGAACTTCAGCATCTTCAGCACGCGACCGGCGCAGCCGTATTCGTAGAGGTCGGCGGGCTTGGGGTTCTCCACGCCTGGCCGGCGCTGGAGCACGAGGCCGAGCGTGCGGTGTCCCGCCACGACGTCGTCAATGAGCCGGATGCTCGCGCTGCTGGCGACCACCAGTGGCGCGATCATGTTGGGGAAGACCACCACGTCGCTGAGCGGCAGGATGGGCAGGTGCGCGGGCAACTGCTCCTGCGGGGTGTGGGCAGGGGGCGCGGGTGGTTTTTCCGCGGCAGGTGGTTGGTTTGGCGTCTCTGGCATGGCGACGGTCTGGTTCAGCCGCCGGGAGTATGACTGAGACGCTACGATTGCTCAATAACAACTGTGACCGTGGAATGGACGGCCTTTTCGGACTTGGGCAGGTCAATGCGGAGGAAACCGTTGCTATAGGAGGCCGTGACGCGTTGGGGGTCCACGGAGCGCGGGATGACGATACGGCACTCGAACGGGCCGTATTCGATCTCCATTTGCCGGAAACTGCACTTGCCGTGGCGGCAGGGGTCGGGCCGCGTGCCGCGCACCACCAGCATCCGCTCGCTCAACGTCACCTCCAGATCCTCCTTGCGAATGCCGGCCACCTCCATCTTCACCACCAACTGCTCGGGCGTCTCGTAAACGTCCGCGTTGGGAATCCATTGCCCTCGGGTGGCGCTTCGGCCGCCCGCGCCGAACCCCAGCGCATCGGGCAGCATTTTCTCGACCTCCTGCTGAATCCGGTCCCACTCGTCGGCGTGGTGTTTAGGCATACAGTCAACGGCTCCTTGCTTCATAAAAGCGGCCAAAAATACAGCGGACTTGCTGAAACGCAAGGCGCGCTCCGAAAACTTGGCTGAAAACATTTCGCTGAAAAACTTGCGCTCGTCCGTTTCATGGTCTGAAAAGCCTGAGCCGGCGTCGTTCAGCGGGGTTTGCCATCTTCGCCAATCTCCAGCGTCAGCGGCTTGCCGTCCCGGCGGAGGTGCTGCCCGTAGTAAAGGGCCGGCCCCTCAAAGACCTTCTCCACCTTCACGACGCCCGCGCCCGGCGCTTTCTCGCGCGCCGTCCTTTGCGCGACTGCGGGAACTTCTTCGTAAGGAGTGTCCACACTGGCCAGCTTGCCTTCCTGCGACACGATGCATGTCCG
Source organism: Methylacidiphilum sp. (assembly GCA_020718125.1). Classification (GTDB taxonomy): domain Bacteria; phylum Verrucomicrobiota; class Verrucomicrobiia; order CAIQCK01; family CAIQCK01; genus JACRKA01. The sequence goes on from DYDC01000113.1 coordinate 4,983, forward strand.
CTTGATGTCGGCCGACATGTAGCTCGCCTCGAAGCAGGTCTGGCCCGCGTCTTTCCGGCGCGCGATCCAGGCCAGCCGGCGGTCGCCCGCCAGTTGATGGGATGTAGGCAGCGCCAGTTTCGCCTCCTCGAACGGTGCGGCGCCCGTTCTCAACGCGAAAGTCAGCGCCAAGACCAAACCGTAAATTGTTCTCATGGCATCCGCGATGGCGTGACACTGCCGCCAGCCGCCGGCATCGTCAGGACCGGGTTGCCACAAATACCCGTTGCCGCGCCGCGCGGCGGTTGCTAAACACGGCCGTGTTCTTGCCCGTGCCGCGTGTGCTATGTTCACAACCATTGCGTTGATCAGATGAAACGCCCGACCAAAAACCTCATCGCCGCGCTACGCGACTGGCGTCCTACGATACCGGGCGAGATGGCTTCGCTGGCACCCGACAAGGCCCGCGGCCCGGCGGAACTGGTCGCCGCGGCAATGGCGAGGTTCAAACTCACCGACCAACTCAACGAATCGGCTGTGATCAAGGCGTGGACGGAAGCCGCCGGGCCGCTCCACGCGCGCCACACCCAGCCGCGGGCGTTGCGCAATGGCGTGCTGGTTGTATCGGTCTCCAACTCCACGCTCCTGGCCGAGCTTCGCACCTATGCCAAGCGCATCATCCTGCACCGGCTACAGGAAAAGTTCGGATCCAACCGCGTCCGGGACATCGCCTTCCGGATGGATGGCTGAGGCAAATTTGTTCCGCCACGAGGTTTGGCTTGCTGGCCCGCCGCCTGCTCCCTATATTGCGCCACCTTCTGGCCCGCGCGGCAGCCGCGCGGTTGGCAGGCGGGGTCGAATAAACACCCAAACGCTCATGGCGGGACTGTCATTACAACAAGTTCAAAGGTTGGGGTTGCAGCAGGTGCTGGCGCCCCACATGCAACTCAGTCTGCACATGCTTCAGGTGCCGACGATGGAGTTGCGCGATCTGATCAAGCAGGAGATGGAGAAGAACCCCACGATCGAGGAAATCCCCCCCGAAACGGTCAGCCTCGACCAGCCGCAATCCGCCGACGACCAAATCCCGCGCGACGGCCGCACCGAGACCGAGAGCGAGTTCAAGGAAGAGTTCGCCGCGTTGAAACAACTCGACGACGAGTGGCGCGAGTATTTCAGCCAGAGCAGCCGCAGCCGCGCCCGCAGCACCGAGGACGAGGAACGGCGGCAGTTTTTCCTCGACTCAATCGTCCAGCCCGAATCGCTCCAGCAACACCTGCAGGGCCAGCTCCGGATGGCCGACGCGCCGCAGGAGGTGCTCGACGCCGCCGAGATCATCATCGGCAGCCTGATGGACGACGGCTACCTGATGGTGCATGACGACCTGGCGGGGCAGTTGGTGGATTTCGCGCTGCAGGTATGTGCCGGCACGCGACAGACGGCCCCGGGGGCTGCTGCATGGGCGCGCGAGACGGTCATGACCGGCCTCGCCAAGTCATTCGAGCATTCCAAGCGCACGCAACTGATCGGCTGGCAGGAGCGGCTCGCCGACATCTGCCGCCGGATGCGCGCGCCGGAACCTGAGACCGCGCCCCCGCCCCCGGTCGTGAAAGCTTACGGTGCGGCAGCGACTGCGCCGACCGGGCCGGATCAGATCAAGGAGCACGTCATCAAGCTCGGCCGCGAGGCGATGGATCGCGTGCGGCAGGAGCTGGCGGAAGGTTTTCGAGCGGCCATCAACGAGAGCGGGTCGTTGCCCGTGCCACCGGCGTTGCTGGCGGAGGTGGTGGATGCGGGGTTGACGGCGGTGGACGTGGACGCCGTGATGCAATTCGGCCAGCGGCTCGACCTGCCGCTGCTCTACCTGCGGCCGGGCGCCGGCATCGCGCTCGACGTCATGAGGCGGGCGTTGGAACTGGTGCAGACATTTCATCCCGTCGGCGTCGGCGCGCGGAACCTGCGCGAATGCCTGCTCATCCAGCTCGCGCGGCTCGACAAGGCCGGCGGCATCGAAGCGCGCGTGGTGCGGGAACATTTTGACCTGCTGCCCGGCCGCGACATCCAGAAGCTGGCGGAGGCGCTCGGCGTCACTGTGGCCAGGGCGCGGCAGGCCGCGGAGAGCATCGGGCAGTTGGAGCCGAAGCCCGGCCGCATCTTCAGCACGGAACCGGATCGTTACGTCGAGCCGGAGGTGGTGATAGCGAAGGTGAAGGACGACTTCGTCATCATGCTCAACGACGACCGCGTCCCGCGCCTGCGGATCAGCGACACCTACCGCGAGATGATGGCGCGGGAGAACGTCTCCTCCGAGGTTGTCCAATACGTCCGCGAGCGCATCCAGGCCGGCAAGTTCCTCATCCGCAGCATCGCCCAGCGCCAGAACACCATCCAAAGCATCGCCAGCGAACTGCTGCGCGCCCAACGCGAGTTCTTCGAGAAAGGCACCGGGTTCCTGAGGCCGCTTCGCATGAGCGACGTCGCCTACCGGTGCGGAGAAAAGTTCAAGCTCGTCAACGGCGAGGAACAGGCCGTCTGCCCATATTGCGGCGCGCCCTGCCACATCCGCAAGGAGGACTCCAACCGCCGCGCGGCCGACTGCCCGAACGCCGAGCGCGATGACCTGAACCGCCGGCAGCACCGGATCCGCGCCTTGGGCCGGGATGTGGACAACCCGCGCCTGTTGGGCGTGCATGAGACCACCGTCAGCCGCGCTATTGCGAACAAATACATGGGCACGCCGTGGGGCGTGTTCGAGATGAAGTATTTCTTCACGCCGGGCTATACCACCTCCAGCGGCGAGGCCATTTCCAACAAGAACGTCAAGGACCTCATCCAGGCAGCCATTGACGGCGAGAATCCCGCCCAGCCGCTCTCCGACCAGGAGATCGTCGCCATCCTCAAGAAGCGCGGCCTCGACATCGCCCGGCGCACCGTCGCGAAGTATCGCGGCGAACTCAACATCCCCTCCTCGAATGACCGGAGGAAACCCGGCCCGGCCGCCCCACCGGCGGAAACCGCGCCGACAACCGTGCCGGCGTCTGAAGGGACGCCATCGTCTGATGCGCCACCGAGCGCAACTTGACACCCGCGCCAAGTCCCGAAAGGGACGGTCGAGAATAGCCCGGCGTTTCAACGCTGGGT
>DYDC01000114.1 GCA_020718125.1 Methylacidiphilum sp.
TGTGCTAGATTCAGCCCGTTAACGAGGAAACCCATCCCATGAAGAAGCTACTGAAGATCAGTATCGTTCTCGTCATCCTCGTCGCTGCGGTGCTGGCCGGCGTGGTGTTTTATGCCGACCGCTACCTGCAAACGCCGGAGTTCAAGGCGCAGGTCACCGCCGCCGCGCGCGATGCGGTCGGCTCCGACGTCCAGATCGGCGACTTGAAGGCGTCGGTGTTCAGCGGCGTGACACTGAAGCAGGTGGTCATCGCCAACCCGCCCGGTTTCGCCGGCAACCTGCTGACGGCCGATGAGTTCGTGCTGCGCTACGACCTGCTGCCGTTGCTCCAGAAGCGCGTGCAGGTGGACCGTCTCTCGCTCGGCAAGCCGGTGCTGACGCTCTGCAAGAACGACAAGGGCGACTGGAACTACGAGAAGTTCGGCGTGCAAGGCGCCGCGCCGGCCGCCAAGCCTGCCACGGCCCCGGCACCATCAAAGCCGACCACGACCCCGTCGTCGTCAGGTGGAGGGGCGGCGCTCGATGTGAGGCTCTCGAAGCTCGCGCTCGCCGACGCGGAGGTCGTCGTGCTCGGCGCGGGCGGCAAGGCGCTGACGAAGCTGGAGAAGGTGGACGCGAGCACGTCGCTGGACATGGCCGGCGGCAAGACCACCGGCAGCGGCAACACCAGCATCGCGACGCTGAACGCGGCCAATTTCCTTTTCGGACGCGGCATCACGGCGCCCGTGGCGGTTTCCGCCGAGGCGGTGAAGCTGGCCCCGTTGCGCGGCAAGCTGGCCGGCGGCGACGTGTCCGGCGAGGTCGCGTTGAAGCTGGCGGGCGGTTTCAAATACGTCGTCAACATCGCGGTGAAGGACGGCAGCATGGAGACGCTGCTGAAAGAGGCCGGCACAAAGCCGCTCATGACGGGCAAGTTGCAGGCGACCTCCGATCTGGAGGGCGCCGGCGGCCTGCCCACCATAACGGGCAAGGGGCAGTTAGCGGTGTCGGATGGGTTGCTGGTCCAGTTGCCGTTGCAGGACGTGCTGGCGACGTTGTTGCAGGTGGCGGCGTTGAAGGAGATCAAGTTCCAGACTTGCACGGTGGACTACGCGCTGGCCAACAACATCCTGAAGACTCCCAGCATCAAGCTCATCGGCCCACGAATCCAACTCACCGGCAGCGGCGAGATGTCGCTGGCGGATTACACGCTCAATCACGAGTTGACCCTCGCGCTCGCGAAAGACCTGCTGGGGGCCGTCCCGTCACAGCTCAAGTCGGCACTAAAGCCGCGCGAGGACGGATTCATGACGCTGACGTTCAAAGTCACCGGCCCCTACGATTCGCCGAAGACCGATCTGCTCGGCGGCGTGATCAAGAACGTCATCCAGGACCAGCTCAAGAAGCTGTTCAAGTGATGACTTGATTGCGGTCCAGCCGCAGTCTCACTTCACCGTCAACGGCAGGCTCTCGCTGTGGCTGTTGAACTCGGGCGCATACATGCACTGGATCTCGGCCACACCCGTCTGGTAGGCGCCGCGCAACTGCACGCGCGTCGAATACTCGAAGACGTAGGCGCCCTTCGGCAGGTAATCAATGAAGAAGTGGCTCGCCGTGTCGCGCGTGCTCTCGTAGTAGGCCAGGCCGTCCTGGAACTTGTAGCGCGAGAGCACGTTCACCGGCTCGGTGCCGCTGCCGCGCTGGTCTTTGAGGTGGACGTATTCCATGTCGCGGTCCACGCGCAACTCGATCCGCACGACCAGTTCGTCGCCGACGGCAATCGCGCCTCTCACCGGCTCCAGCACGGGGCCTTTCTTCGTGGCGACCTTGGTGTGGAGCGACTTCTTCAACTTCAGCGGCGTGCCTTCGTGGGGCGTGATCTTGGTCATGTCTTCGAGGTATTGCCAATGGACGCTGCCCCACGCGACGCCATCGTCCGCTTTCTTCACCGTGACCTCGCCGAGCTTCGGCTTCACGTCGGCGCCAGCGAAACGCTTCTCGTGGAAACCGGTTCCGGCTTCGACGGCTGGGGCAGGGCCGGCGCGCTGCGCCGGCCGCTTGTCATCGGATGGCGGACGCCGCAGCGCGGCGTCCCTACCCGGCGTGATGGCGACGCCACCAACGGTCACCTCCACCAGCTTGTCGGACGCGAGAATGTTTTTGCCGCGAAGCAGCAGCGCATACACGGCGTCGGCGGTTGCCTTGGTCGTCTTCCAGTCCTGCGTCTGCTTTTGCTTCAGCAGCCAGACGCGGCATTCCTCGACGGCTTGCGCGTCGCCCATGACTTCGTCGAACGCCTCGATCATCAGCGCCTGCGTCTCGATCGGCGCGCGATACCACCACCAGCTCAACTCCGTCTCGCGCCAGAACATGCCCATCTCCTCGTTGGTCACGCTGCGTTCCTCGATGGACTTCATGATGTCCTGCGCGGTCGCGCCGTTCGGCTCGCCGCCAAACCGCTTCGACGCGATGGCGAGATGGCCCTGGCTCTGGCGGCAGGCGACCTTCAGCCAATGCTTGCGCGTCTGGCCGAGGAAGAAGTTCGCCATCGCCTGGTGGTTCTTCGCGATGGGACGGTCTTTCAGGAAGAAACTCCGGCCGTAGAGATAGAGCGCGTCAATGGACGACGGCACGTATTTCTCCGAGTCCGGCCACGTCAGGATGCGGCGGTAATGTTCGTCCATCCAGTTGTCGAGCCGCGCTAGGGCCTTCACGGCACAAGCCACGTCCACCTCGACGCCGAGGTGGCGCAGCCGGCCGAAGCCGGTGACGATGTAGAGCGTGATGTAGTCGTTGCCGTGGCCGCCGGGGAACCACGGCCACGCGCCGTCGTGGTTCTGCGCCTCGGCGAGCTTGCGCAGCACGCGCCCGAACTCAGTGTCGAGCCGGTTCGCGTCGAACAGGATGCCGACGTTGCGCCGCGCCTGGCTCTCGGCCTGCGCCTGCCGCAGCCACGGCGTTTCCTCGATCATCACCGACTTGAGGTCCTGGTTCTTCTCCAGCGGCGAGTCGAGCGCGGGCGTGCCTTTCCAGAGGTCGAAGATGCGACGGATCTTCGGGTCGGCGTTGGCGATGCTTCGGGCGAGCGCGTTGGCGTAGAGCCGGTTGAACGTCTGCTCCGTGCACTCGTGCGGGAACTCCATCAGATACGGCAGCGCCATCACCGCATACCACGACGGGTTGGAGACCATCTGCACCGTCAGCGATTGGTGCTGGAGCGTCGAGGACTGGCCGGACTTCACCAGCTTCGAGAACTCGAACTTCTTCGTCGCCGGCCCGCGAATCGGCAGCGGCAGCGACTCGGTCACCAGCATCCGCCGCGAGAGCACCGGCACCGCGCCCTCCTCGCCATCGGAGAGCCGCGCAGTGGCCGCGACCGCCTTGTAAGCGAGGAACGGCGCGCCATCGGGCGCCTTGATCCGCCACGCGAAGCTGCGCGATTCCTTCGACGGGATGTCGAATTCCTGCTCCGTCTTCGCGTTGCCGAGCAGCTTGTCGGCGCTCTGCTCGGTCGCCGCGTCGCTGAACGTCAGCCGCACCGTGCCGGTCTGCCGCGCCGCCGACTGGTTGGAGACCTTCACGGCGAACTCCACCGTGTCGCCCTCGCGCAGGAATCGCGGCGGGTTCGGCTGCACCATCAGGTCCTTCGCCGTGACGGCGTGGCCTTCGAGGAAACCGCTGCGGCAGGCGCGGTCGTGGGCGAAGCCGAGGAACCGCCACGAGGTCAGCGCCTCCGGCATCGTGAACGTCATCCGCACGACGCCGTTGGCATCACTGGTCAACTGCGGGAAGAAGAACGCCGTCTCGTTGAGGTTCCTGCGCGCGGCGACCTTCGAGAGGTCCACGGTGTGTGGCTCGCCACCCGCTTCGCCGCCGCGGCCGGAATCCTTGCCTGCGGTGAGCGTCATGAGTTTTGCCCCCGGCACGATTTCCATTGGTGGCGAAGCGGGCGCGGGAGCCGCCGCGGCGGGCATGGCCATAGATTCTGCAACCGCGAGACCGTCGGCAACCATCCCGCCTCTTGCCGCTTTCATCATCCTGCGACCACCGTAATCCCATCCGTAGCCCCAAATGTTCGCGACGAGGTCGGCCGGGAAATCGCGGTAGCGCATGTCCACGCCCAGATAATCCCGCCGCCAGCCGCCGCGCACGTGCTGGAGCTGCTTCGCGATGTTGCCGAAGTCGGCGCGCCGATCCGAATGGTCGTTGTAGAAGACGTTCAGCCGCCGCAGCCACTCGTGTTTGCGGTAAGCGTCGAGCGATTCGTCGCAGAGCGTGGCGACCATTTCAGCAACCGACTTCCGCGCCTTTGGGCCGGTTATGACGGCGCTCCACGTCTCCTTCTGTCCCGGCTGGAGCTTCGACGTGAAGTGCTCCCACTTCACCGCCATGTCCTTGTTACTCCACGGCACGTCCACGCGGCGCGAGGCGAGATAAGCGCGGTTCTCGCGGATCTGCGTGATGTGGATGGTGAAGCCGCCCCGCATCGCCTCGGTCACGGCCAGCTTGATCTGCTGCTGTGTCGCGCCCGGCTGGGTCCAGTAACGCTGGATCATCTGGCGGCGATGCTCGATCTCCACGAACGCGCGGCCCGCATCGTAGCCGGTGCCCCACAGCGCCATAAACTCATCGCCCGGTTCGGCCTGCCACTTCGGCGCGGCGACCCGATGCGGCAGCTTGATGGCGAACCGCTCCGCATCGAGCTGGAGGACGGTGATCTGCGCGCGGGCCGTGACCTTCCTGCCGAAGCGGTCCTGCGTCTCCAACATCGCGCGATAGACGCCGGCGCCAAGTTTCGTGGACACGGCGGCTTTTCCTTCCGCATCCGTGTTCCATTTCAATTCGTTCACGACCTCACCGAGCGGCCAGTTGTTCGGGTCGGATTGGTCTTTCTCTTCATCAACGCCGTCGCCTTCGGGCGAATAGTAATAGCGATGGCCCGCCAGCGGCGGACGCTGAACGCGCCTCGGCTCCTTGAGCCGGTGAACCTTCACGACGCCTTTCGCGGCCTGTGGTTCGTCGTCGGTGGACACGGCGGCTTTTCCTTCCGCATCCGTGTTCCATTTCAATTCGTTCACGACCTCACCGAGCGGCCAGTTGTTCGGGTCGGATTGGTCTTTCTCTTCATCAACGCCGTCGCCTTCGGGCGAATAGTAATAGCGATGGCCCGCCAGCGGCGGACGCTGAACGCGCCTCGGCTCCTTGAGCCGGTGAACCTTCACGACGCCTTTCGCGGCCTGTGGTTCGTCGTCGAGCGTGCCGGTCCTGATCTTTAACTCGACCGGCTTGCCATCGGTCTGCCAGTCGTCAGCCTCGACGCGGGCCGAGAGCGCGGTGAAGCCGACGTTGACGCCGCGGTCGGCTGAGCGTGTCTCGCCAGCGGTGTCGGTCACGTCCGCATAGACGCGGAAGCAGAAGCTGGCCTCGCTCTTCTCCTCGACCTGCGGGTCGGGCTTCGCCGTGAACTCGATCTTGAATGCACCGTCCGCTGCGGTCACCGCCGTGCCGTGCGCGACCTCTTGGCTCTCGCTGCCGCGGCCGTGACCGCCGCGCCAGCCCCAGCAGTGCCACCAATACGGCCAGCGCACCTCGCGCACGACGCGCCACTTGACCTTTGCGCCGTCCACCGCCGCGCCTGTGTGGGCTTCAGCCCTGCCTTGGAGGTTGACCTTGTCGTTCAGCTTCGGCGCGGTCTTCGGCGCGTCGAGTGTGACCTGAAATTTCGGCCGCTTGTATTCCTCGACGCTGAACGAAGTCGCGCCTGAGCCGCCGCTGGTGAGACGGATCTGATAATTGCCCATCACGCGGTCGCGCGGCGCGGTGAAGCTGCCGGTGAAACTGCCGTAGTCGGACGTCGTGTGCGTGGTCTTGGCGACCTCCTTGCCGTTCGGGTCATGGAAGATTACCTCGACGCGGCGGCCGGCGAGCGTCTCGTAGTTGTCGCCCTTCTGGTCCACCCGGATGAGGATACCCTTGTAGGAAACGGTCTGGCCGGGGCGATAAATGGCACGGTCAGTGAAGAAAACGCCTTGGTTGTCCACCCGCGTGCGGTCGTGACGCCAAGCGCGATATTCTTCCTGCGAGCCGATCTCCTGGCCACGGGCGCGGGCGCGCAGCAGCAGTGTGCGGTTCTCGCTCGTCGGAAAACTGAAGCAGCCGTTCGCGCCGGTCTGCACCGTGCCGTGCGGCACGCGGACGCCGCGGTCCAGATGCCACGCCACGACCTCGGCGTCGGCGATCGGCTCGCCGCTGGCGGCTTCGAGCACGAAGCCTTCGACCTTGGCCTCGTGCGTGACGACCACCAGCGCAAGGTCGCTGACCCAGACGTTGGTGTAGCTGATCTGGTTGTCCGTCTCGCCGAAGTTCGCGTCGTGGCTGGAGACGATGAAATAGTGGCCGGGCTTGAGCGAGGCCGGCGCGGGCAGCCGTTCGGTGCGCTCCTTGAAATCGGGTGTCGGCGGCAGTTTGGCCGACCATTGCAGCGCGGGCTTGCGCGAAAGCAGTTCCTTCCGCTCGCGGTCGTTGAGCCACTCCGGGCGCGAGCGGTCCTTGGCGAGGAACTCGTTCCAGTCCCACGAGACGGCGCGGAAGAAGACCTGTGTGACATTGCGGTAGCGGACGGCAATCTTCGGCATCGGCGCGTTCCAGACGCGCTCGGTGGTGATGGCGGCTGACTTGGACTCGATGTCTTGGATCAGGTTGTGGCAAAGCTTGCCGCCGGGGCTTTCGGGAAAACTCTTCTTGCCGCGCATCGCCAGCTCGCGCGCCTCGACGAAGTTGCCTTCGCCCTTCACCACGCCCGCCCAGCGATGGAGCGCGACCGCCGACAATTCGTGGTCGGCGTATTTCTCCGCGAACGCCTTTAACGAGGTCTTATAGCGGGCGGCCTTCTCCTCGCCGAACGCGGTGTTGTGGCCGAGCTGCAACCGCGCGAGGTCGGCGTCCGCGAACGCGCTCGGGTCCTTGTCGTTCTCGTGGAACGCGAGCAGCCTGCCGTAGAGGTCGAGCGCCTTCACAACGGGCGAGTCGGGGAAGCTTTTCACCGCGAATGTCCGCCACCACTTCAGGAAAACGTCCGCGCCCTCGAAGATCGGGCCGCTGGCGGGCAACTCGAACGCGTCCTCCGGCTTCGCGGCGGCCTGCTCGCCGCTGGTGTAGAACTTCAGCGCGTCGTGGGCGATGAAGTCGTAAAGCGTCGGCCGGTAGCGGTCGGGCAGAGCGCCTTTTTCGAGGATGTCGTCGAAGGCGGAGACGGGCGTCTTCTTCGACGTGTCGCCGTCGGCGAGCGCGGCTTGGAATTGCCTGTCAATCTCCGCGAACAGCCGCGGCAGGTCCCACGTGGTGAAATCCTTGCCGGGCGCTTGCGCCGTCGCGGTGCGCTGCATGAACCGCCAGCGGTTGTGCTGGAAGTAGTGCCAATACCAGTTGGCCTGGATGGTCCACAGCAGCGGTTTCATCTCGCGCGGCGCCTTGCCGATCTCGGCTTCGAGGCGCGGGATCTTTTCCTCGGGCTTGTTGCCCTCGATGGCGCCTTCGAGGGCGATCTTGCGGGCGATGGCCTTGGCGGCCTCGCCCCACGCCTTGTCGGCGAGCGCGCCCTTAATAACAGGCTCCAACTCGGCGATGGCGGTCTTGGGCAGGCCCTTGTTGATGGCCTCGTCCACCTTCTTCCATTGCGCGAGGCGGTCCGTGGCGGGAACCGCGCCCGAGGCGGCGAAGCTGATGAAGGTCGTCAGGAGAATGGCGTGAAGTGTTTTCATTGTCGGACCCCGTTGGTGCGTCCCGGAGCCGGCTTCTCGTGCCACATCGGGGCGGTGAAATCAAACTGTCTGTAAACCGGCGGTCGCACGCAGCATTGGACGGCAACCGCGCCGGAAAGCTCCCGCGCTATGCCTTCAGGCCGAAAGCACCTCCGCCGGGTCGGCGACGCCGCCGTCGGGCGTGAACGGCACCGCCTACGCGGAAGAACCACCGCGCGACCTCCTGGCCGCCGCCGATCTCGGTTCCTCCGAGACCGCTTCGTCCGCCGCGCCGGACGCATCGCCTTACACGGCGTTGATCGGCCGGTGACAGCGGACCGATGGCGACTGCGTGCTCGCGATCAATCGCGTGC
>DYDC01000115.1 GCA_020718125.1 Methylacidiphilum sp.
GGGGGGGGGCTTTCGGTGCACAGACAGGGGCTGCAAACCAACTGCGGTAACAGCGCGGCAGGCGGGCGATTATCCGGTGGGGCAGAGACCGGAACTTTTTTGTTACCGCGTCGAAATTTATTGTTGACAACATGTGTCGTGGACTCTAAAAGTTCGCGCGAAAGTTGAAGGGGTGCACCGAGTCTGACGGGACCCGCGAAGTGGTTTCGAGACGACGTTCAGAGCGCAGTGAACCAAACTGAGGATACTGATGTGAATGCAATTCCAGCTACACGTATGAGTGGTGGAACGAGGGCGGCGAAGTGGGCGCTTCGTTCTCTTATCGTCGGTCTTGTTGTTTTGATGAGTTCTGTGTGGGCCGCACAGGTGCCGCCCGGCGCAGGCGAGCCATTGGGGTTTGACCTGGGCGAACTGGCTTTGAGGTTTTCGAGGCTGATCCAGCCGCCGTATCGCGGCATAGACCCGATGGAAGCGAAGGATTATCTGCGGTTGCATGTGCCGACCATTGAACCGATTGGCGGGTGGGGCCGGCCGGACCAGCGGACAACCCGCAATGACTTGGTTGTGCTCATTTGCCAGCGGCTGCGGTTGCCGGTGGAAGGGCAAGGGGATGGGGCGGGCGGCTTGAACGATCTGGCGATGTATTGGCAGGCGCTTTCCGATTTCGCGAGCACCCAAAGTGAAGAGACCGTTCACGCGATCATTGGTCTGTGGAAAGAGGTCATCAATGAAATCTCGATGGTGACCGCATCCGAGGAGTTAGGCAAGCGCACGCCGATTTGATCCCCGACTGTGGAGCCATGTGTGTTCAAGAGAAAGACCGAGTGAAATTTGCCCGGAGAACCAAAAATATGAATATGAGTAATAACCTGCGCAGGATTGTTCCAATTGCCGTAATGTTTTCCTGTATCGCCCTGCCGGCCCCCACGATGGCCCAATGGATGCTGCCCCAGAGCCAGACCTACGAGCGCAGGCAGCAATGGCAGCGCGAGGGCGTTTCTGACCAGCAGCGGCATTTTGCCTACGGCGTGACTCTTCGCGAGTCCTACGACAGCAACGTGACAACGGCAGAGGAGGATGAGATTGCCAGTTTCGTGACGAGTGCCGGGCCGGACCTGCATTTTGCCTGGAGTTCGCCGACGACGGATGTGGCGGTCCATTACACTTACTGGGCCACCTACTACTCGCATCGGCCGGGCGGGAGCGATATTGACCAGGCGCACGAGTTCACCTTTGATCTCTCCCACGAGTTCACCCCGCGGTTCCGGGTCAACCTCTATGACCAGTTCCGGCCGGGTTTTGAGCCTGAGCTGGAGAATGGCAACCGGCAGCGATTGGGAAATTACATTGACAATAAGGTTGGCGTGAGCACGGCGTATGCCGTAGGTGGACGATGGGAAGTTCCTGTGAGTTTCAACCACCACTTCTTGAAATACGAAGACAGCGAGCTTTCGGAGATAAGTAGTTACCAGCGATATCAATTTACTGGGGGGCTTCACTACAACTTTCGTCCGCAAACGAGGTTCGGGATGGATTTTTCTCACGCACAAATCATTTACGAGGGCATGGATCGTGATGCCCAGTATGAAACAATGTCGTTTTATGTGAATCACGCGTTTACACCACGTTTGTCCGCGAATGCGCATTTGGGGATGGAAGCAGGATTTTACGACGCCGTTGGCGGCACATATATCAACCCGAACATCAACGTTTCGGTGAACTACTCCGTAGGACCGCGAACCGTATTGACCGGGTCATTTGCCGGCCGCACTCAGCCGACGGAGCGGCCGGAATACGAGTCGCAATACACTTACAGTTTGATGGTTGCTGCGGCGCATCAGTTCACTTCGCGGTTGACGACTGGTCTGAACGTGATGTGGATTCCAGCAAGGTATGAGAATGCACTGGCGACTCCTGATTCTAGTTTTGGGGCTGGTTTTGCTCATGAGCAGGTTCGAGGTGACAGGCGTGATGATACGGTGGCGATGGGAGCGAACATTTCTTATCAATTCAACATGCACTGGCGGGCCGAGGTTGGCGCCACCTATACCACCGTCACCTCTGAATTTGGCGGCTACTCATATGACCGCGCGGTAGGCTATATCCAGACGCGCGTCGGCTTCTAAATTGTTCCCTCGTGATTCCCGCGTTTCGGCCTTCCTATTCTCGATGTGACGGTTGCAGAAGTAGCCAACGCATGTGGCAGTCTGGGGGGGCTGCATCGGCCCGATTGAAGGGGGGGGGGGAGACGGTTGTATGCCTGAAGAAAGTAAGATTCATTTCTTGGATTATTGGCGCGTGGTCAAACTGCGCAAGGCCATCATCCTGAGCGTATTCCTCCTCGTTTTGCTCACGGCGGCCGCCGTGACATTCTCGCTGCCGCGCATTTTTTACGCGAATGTCCGCATGAAGGTGGAACGCGAGAAGGTGACGGTGGAGATATTTGAGGCGCGCGCCGGGGGTGGGTTTGACCCGATCTTCCAGATGGACCAGGTTGAAATCATCCGGTCTCAAAAAATCGGCTACCGCCTGGTGGACAAGGAGGACCTGATCCGCAAGTGGCAGGTCAGCGGCGCGGATGCGATGGCGCGCGAGCAGGCCTTTCAGATTTTGCGAAGCCGCCTCAACGTGATGCCGCTGCGCAACTCCAGCCTGCTGGAGGTGGGGTTCTATTCCACGAACCCGGAAGAATGCGCGGACATGGCCAACGCGATTGGCACGATCTACCGCGACAGCCGCCTTGAAGAGCCGACGCTGCAGATTGAAATGGGGCTGGAGAAGCTGCGCGAGGAGTATAACGCGCAGCAGAAGCTGGTCGTGGAGGCCCAGCAGAAGGTGAACAGCCTGCGCAAAGACCTCGACCTCGACGTCATTGGCAACCGTGCCCGCCTCAACGACGAGGTGATCCAGCGGCTGCATGGCGATCGCAGCACGGCGATGATTGATCTGTTGGTCAGCAAGACGCGCATGGACCAGATCAGCAAGCTGACCAACGCCGAGATGAAGAACGCCTCCCCCTCCATCATTGGCGATGCTTCGGTCGCTAATCTTCAGGCCGCTTTGCAGGCCGCGGACTTGGGGTTGGTCAAGCTGCTTCAAACCTACGGCCCTGAGCACCCGATGGTGAAGGACACGCAGGCGACACGGAAGAAGCTCGATGAACAACTGGATGACGCCATCAATGTGATGCGCAAGGGATTCCAGATCCAATATGAGGTTGCCCGAGCCAAGACCGACGCTTTGGAGAAGGAGTTGCAGACGGCGCGCATCACCTCGGCGGACAAGGAGCCGACCAAATACATCCCCTTCGAAAACGCGCTCAAAGAGTTGGAGTTCCAAATGAGCTTGCGGGATGCGATCAAGGCCCGCGTCGCCCAAGAGGCGATCAGCATCAAGATTCCTCGCACGTCGGTTGAGATTATAGACCAGGCCCGACCGCCCACGGCGCCCGTCAAGCCCAACGTCCCCCTTTACCTCGGTCTGGCTGCGATCGCGGGTTTGGTCATGGGGATCATGCTCGCGTTCTTCATCGAGTATCTCGACACCAGCGTGAAGACCATTGACGACGTGGAACGCTATCTGGGCCTGCCCGTCTTGGGCGTCATTCCACAGAACGTCGAGTTGCTCTCCACGGTGGGGCAGGACTCGCCTCATGCGGAGGCCTACCGCGTGCTTCGCGCGAACATCGAGTTTGGCAAGAAGGATCCGCAGGCCAACAGCATCACGGTGGTCAGCGCCGGCGCGGGCGAGGGCAAGAGCACCACGTTGTTCAATCTCGCCGTCGTGTGCGCGCAGAACGGCGACAAAGTGCTGGTGGTGGACTCGGACATGCGGCGGCCGACGCAGCACAAGCGGTTTGGCCTGTCCAACGACATCGGGTTGGCCGACTTGCTCATGAACGACGCCAAGATAGAGGACGTCATCCAGGGCACCAACGTGCCCAACCTCTACTTCCTGTCCAGCGGCAAGCTGCCCAAGATTGCCATCGGCGTCCTGAAGTCGCAGAAGATGCGCGATCTGGTCCAGGACCTGAAGATGCGCTACGACATGGTGCTCTTCGACAGCCCGCCGATCATGGGCGTCAGCGATGCCAGCGTGCTGACGAGCGAGGTGGATTTTGCCATCCTGGTCATCCAGTATCGGAAGTATCCGCGGGCGATGTCGGCGCGCGCCAAGCAGGCGGTGGAGAACGTCGGCGGCCGGCTCATTGGCGTGGTGTTGAACTCCATCGTGATGAGCCACGACGAGAGCTACTACTATTATAATGCCTACTACGACCACTACTCGCGGTCGGAAGAGGCCGAGCCGGCGCCGGCTGCCGCGCCCGCCCCACAGGAAGGCGAGAGCAAAGGCGCCTATTAGCGCGGATCATTTGCCACGACACGTTCTGATGAATGCACGTTTGATTTTCAAGGCAACCGGCTTGTTGGTCGTGACCTTGTGCGCCAGCGGCTGGCTGGGCTGCGCATGGCTCGGCAAACCGCATATCAAAAAAGGGAAGGAGTTGAATGCTCCCACGACGATCAATCCCGTGGACACCGCGCTCAAGCTGCATGTTGCGGACGCGGTGACCGTGCGATTGGATTTGGCGGCGGGCCGGGAAGAGCACATCAAAGTCGTGGACGAATACGGCAACATCGAGTTGCCGTTCGTTGGCAAGATCAAGATCGTGGACTTGACGCCGACGCAGGCGCAGGACGAAATCTACAAACTGTATGTGCCTAAATACTACACCTACCTGACCGTCACCGTGCAGGCGCAGAGCAGTCAACGCATCATTTATCTGATGGGTGAAGTCCGGCAACCGGGGGCGACGCCGTATCGGGAGGACATGACTGTGTGGCGCACCATCGTGGCACTGGGCGGCTTCAACGAGTATGCCGACAGACGGCATTTGGTCCTGACGCGGGGCAACAAGCAGATGTGCATTGATTGCGTCGATATTGAACGGAACCCGGAGAAGGACATTCCGTTGCACCCGGGTGACATGCTGAAGGTCCCGCGCCTGATGTTCTAGCCTGTCGCGCTGCGCAGGATGGCGGGCCTGCCACTGGCTTCATGACGACAACTACGGACCGACGCCTTCGACGCCGCCGTTCACGCGATGATGTGGCAACGGCCACCGGCTGGCGCGCCGGGGTGGAGGTCTTCTGCGAGCGGGCGGCTTTCTACCTCCTCTGCCTGCTGTTGTTGTTCGCTCCTCTGGCGTTTGGCGCGGTGCGTCCCTGGTCGCGCGACCCGATGCACCTGGTCATGATGCTGGCGCTGCTGTGCTGGGCGGCGCGCGTGGCGGTGGCGGGGAGAATCGCGTGGGTGCGCACGCCGTTGGACGTGCCGATGGCGGTGGGTTTGGTCTATGTGGTCGCGCGTTACGCGACGTCGCCGGTCGAGTGGGAGTCCCGCCAGGAGATGCTGGTGGTGCTGATGTATGGCGCGGCCTACTTCGTGGCGACACAGCACTTGGTGCGGCGTCTGCGGCTCAGCATCCTCCTCTGGCTGCTGGTGGCCGTTGCCTTCGTCATCTGCGTCTATGCCATCATCAACCGCATCCGTGGCGTTGAGATGGTCTGGTGGCTGAAGAGCGAATACGCCGGCCGTGCCTCGGGCACGTTCTACTGCCCGAACCATTTCTCCGGCTATCTGGAACTGGTGCTGGCGGTGGTGGGCGCGCAACTGCTCTGGTCGGGCCGCTCGGCGGCGCAGCGGATCATGCTCGCGTATGGGGCGGCGGTCATGCTGGCGGGCATCGTGCTGTCATTGTCCCGTGGCGGCTGCCTGAGCACGGCGGCGATGTTGATGCTCCTGGCGTTTGCGGTATCGCGCGGGGTCAGCAAGCAATGGTGGCCGGGTGCCGTGCTGGTGGCGACGCTGGCGGCCTCGGGCATCATGGCCGTGAGCAGCTTCCCATCCATACGGACGCGCTTTGAATCCCTGGTGCCAACGGACAGTGGCGCGCTGCGGCCGAATGAACCCTTGAAGGTGGGCGAGGCGTCCCGGTGGTGGATGTGGGTCGGTGCCGCGAAGATGTTTGCGGATCATCCATGGTTCGGGGTGGGGCCGTTCCTGTTCAACACCTGCTACGGCCTCTACCGCGTTCCGGAGGACCAGGCCGAGCCGGAGCACGTCCACAACGATTACCTCCAGGTGTTGACCGACTATGGCATCGTGGGTTTTGTGCTGATGGGGGTGCTGGTGGTCACCTTCTTCATTGCGGCATGGCGGATTCACCAGCGTTGGCGTCAGCTTGGCCGGGCGGACGGGCCGCGCTGGCACTGGCCGTTCTGGCTGGACATGGACCGCGCGGGGCGGCCCGCTTGGTTGCTTGGAAGCGTGCTGGCGGTGTTCTGCTACATGGTGCATTCGGTGCCGGACTTCAACCTGCACATCAGCGCCAACGCGCTGACGCTGGCCGTCATCATGGCGGCCGGAATGGCGGCCGATTGTTCGCGCCGGTTGGTTTCCGAAGGGGAAGGCGAGGGCGTCACTCGGCCGCCGGTGGTGAAGTTGATCGAACTAAGCCCCTTGGGCCGGCGGGTCGCGGTGTGCGCGGTCGTCGCGGGTGTCATCGGCGCTGCTACAATCGTCGTGCCGAACTACGTCGGCTACTTGTTCCAGCGGCTCGCGGAGAAACAATACGCGGTCGAAAAGGCCGCACCTGACGCCACCAACGTCGTCGTCCTGCCGGACCAACTCACCCAGCAGCACGCCGAGAAACTGGCGGCATCACTCGCCTATGCCGGGCGTTCATGGCGCTGGGACCCGCGCAACTTCCGGGTTGCGCGGCTGCTCGGCAACGTGATCCTGGCCCAGGCGCGCATGTCCTACAACCAGGGCGATGTGCTTGCCGCGCGGGCCCTCCGTTGGTATGAGGAGGCCGAACGGCTCAACCCATTCCTGGCCGAGTTGCCCACCCGTCGGGCGGATGCGCTGGAGTTCCTGGGCCGGTGGCAGGATGCCGGGGCGGCGCGCCGCCGCGCCGTGGCACTGGAGCCGAACTGCTACCTCTACAACCGCCAACTCGGCATGTTCTACATGCGTCGGGGCAAGAAAGACCTTGCCATCGAAAGCTTCCAGCGCGCTGCGGCTCTGTGGGGCAACGACCATCTCTCCCGTGGGAAACTCCGGCAGTTGGGCGCGCCCCCGTTGCCGTCACGGCCGCCGGCGCAGGCCGCGTCACAGGTCCCCGAGCCGGAACGCGACAAGAGCACTCTCAAACGCCAATTGGAAAAACTCGATGCCGCGCCGCGCCCCGCCGCGCCGGCCCAGCGTTCCAACCCCGCCGTCGTCCTGCGCGAACTGCTGGCCCCCTTGCCGAAAAAATCCGCACCGCCTCCCGGCGGCGCGCCGGCAGCGGCCGGGCAGGCGCCGAAACGCGATTCCGGCCAGTTGATGCGGCAACTTGAGAAACTCGATGCCGCGCCGCGCCCTGCCGCGCCGGCCCAGCGTTCCGATCCGGGCACCGTGCTGCGCGAACTGCTCGCGCCGCTGCCGGCGCGCCCGGCCCCGGCGCAGCCGCCGCCAGCCAACAAAGGCGCCGCCCCGCCTGCGCCTGCGCCGGCACCCGCCTCGACGGCCCCGCAGGCGGGTGGCACCCAGGCCAATGCGCTTCTCAATCTCGTGGCCCCGTTGCCGTCGGCATCGGGCAACATGAAGCCGCGGGCGTTGACGCCGTTGCAGAAACCCCTGCTTGGCCCGTTGCCTCCGCCGGCGCCGGCGGCGGATGAAACTCCCAAGCAGGATCGGAGCGACCTGGTGCGCAAGCTCGACGAGATCGCTGCGACGCCTCACACCAACGCGCCGCCTTCCAGCATAGACACCAACAAGATCAACCGCATCCTCGCGCCGTTTATTCGCAGGCGATGACCACAGCCTCGCCGGACGGTTGTGGGTGGACTGCTGCGTTTGGATACCCTCCCTTTGCGGGAACGAAAAGCCTCGGCGGTTGAAGGCCGAGGCTTCCCGGGACGACGCTCAACGCCAATCGGCATTTCGTTCTTTGTGTTCCAGGCGGTTTCCTATGTCGTT
>DYDC01000116.1:0-3200 GCA_020718125.1 Methylacidiphilum sp.
CGTGTGTCAAGTTGCGCCCCGGATTGTGCGGGGGAAAATATTGTTGACTCGACGGCTGGTTCGCGGCATTTTGTGCGCACAAACAACCGCGTAAGCGTGTGACAGAACCTGTCACGGAGTCAGCTTGCCAATGACGGAGGTTTCAGATGAAGACGATGCTTAAGACGTATGTGTTGAGAACCGCAAGCGCCCTCTTGGCGTGCGGCGCCCTGCTTGTCGCCACCGCCCCCTCGGCCAGCGCCGGCTTTGATTTCGACGAGAAGGGCAACTGTTTTGTCACCGGCCAGGCGATTGTCCGCTTCAAAGCGAACGCGACCGCGCTGACGGTGCGTTCGATCATCACCAAGCTCGGCGGCGATCCGAGCAAGACCACTTGGCTTGACTCAGGGAAAAAGGCCGTGGACGCCATGCCCAATGCTACGGCCGCGATGAAGAATCTGGCTGCACTGCTGGCGCGCACAGGGGTTGTCAAGTTCCCGGACGCCAAAGACGTGCTGCTCTTCTGCCGGAACGCAGCCAGGGAGTCGTTGGTCGAATCCGCCATGCCGAATTATGTGGGCGGACTTGCCGCAGTCCCGAGCGATCCGTTCGTTTCGATGCAATGGGGGCTGGTCAACGCCTCTAAGACCGTCGTCGGCGCCGGTGCCGGCGCCATCAACACGTATGGCCAGATCGGGAACTTCCCCAATGCATGGAACAAGGCCACCGGCAAGGGCATCCGCATCGCGGTGCTGGACACCGGCTGCGACTTGGGCCATCCGGAGTTCATTGGCAAGATGGTCATTCTACCGGGGTTCTTGTCGGTCTTGGTTGGCCCGGTGCTCATCCCCGGCACTCCCATTGTCGCCGACCAGCCTTGGGACGACAACGGTCACGGCACGGTCGTCGCGGGCATCGTCGGCGCAGCATGGAAGAATAGGATTGGCATCTCCGGTGCCGCCCCCGACGCGGTGGTGATCCCGGTGAAAGTTGCCAACAGCGTGGGCGCGTGGACGCTCGCAGACCTAGCGATTGCGATCAACAACGCTTGGGGAAATTTTGTTGGCCAGGGTGGTGCCAGGGTCATCAACATCAGTTTGGCGCTCGGCATTGTGCCTCGGAACAATGTTTTGACATGGTCCATTGAACTGGCGCAGCAGGCGGGTGCCGTCGTCGTCGCCGCCATGGGCGATGCAGCTCCACCCGCCGGCATGCAGGCTAATCTGCCCGCATACCTGCCCGGTGTCATCGCTGTTGGCGCGCACAACATCAATGGGGTGCGCAGCCCATTTTCTGTCACCGGCCCTTGGATCTGCACAGCGGCTCCGGGCGGCGAGGCATGGACATCCGGCGGCGCGGGCGGACTCAGCCAAGCGAACTTCCCCGCCATGCCGCCATTCGACGCCAGTTGGATGGCCATGCGCAACGTCCTGTCAACCTATCCCCGGTATTTCCCGACGCCGCTGGCCCGGCGCGGCTATATCTTCGCGGGGGGCACGTCCATGGCCGCGCCGTTTGTGTCGGGAGCCGCCGCGATGCTCTTGCAGGCCAATCCCACGTTCCAGCCGCCCCAGGTCTGGGCGCGGTTCGCGCGGTTCGCCAATCGCTCCTATCTGCCGGCGGTGACAGTCACGCCGCTGCCGGCGGTCCAGTCCACCACGCCGCTTGGCAGGTTCGCAATGAACCGGGCCTTTTATTCGCTCTTCTCGGCGGGCGCTCCCCGGGCGATGTCGGTGCAGCCGCAGTTGACCATCAGTTCGCCGTTTGACAGCCTGATCGGCTACGGCCTGCTGGATCCCTACAGGCTCCTGGCGGGCATCGAATGTCCCGCCACCGTTGTCACCCCCAATGGCCCTTCCTATCCCAGCGGTGTGCCCACCGGCTATGTCCGCATCTTCCCCTGGTTCCCGCGGCACATGTTCAACACACCCAACGACTTCGCTAATGCCGCCGGACTGAGCTTAGTGAACGGCATGAACGCCGTTGACACATTCCCGCCTCTCGTCCCTGGCATCGGTGTGCCTTTCGTTCCCCCCACCCAAAGTTACTTCGCAGCCATCATGGTGGACGACAAAGGCAAGGTAATGCCGGGCGCTCAACTTCTGCTGCAGTTCGTCAAAGGCTTCCCGCCGCCCTTTCCGCTTTCCCGGCCCCCGTTCGCGGCGCCGTTCCCAATCAACGGCAATGAGACATCGGTCCCATTGTATGACGACGGCTTTGGGAACGACCTGCGCGCCAGCGACGGCCTCTACACGTCCGGAACGATCACATGGAATGCCGCCTATGCACCCGGCGTTGGCAGGATGCTCTTCCAGTATGTCGGCCGGGCATCCGGCAACCAGTCGAACACCAACGTCTTCGTCGGCATCCTACGCTGACGCCGCCCCGCGGCAAGACGTGTGTTTGATCTCCCCCGCACTCAGCAAGGCGGGCGCAATGACCTTCCAGCGTGGCGGGACCGCAATCCTGACCAACGCAGGTTCTCTGGTCCATTCGGGTGCAATAACCTTCCAGTGCGGTGAAACCGCAATCGGATCCTCACGCTCTGCGTGAGGTCATCCATGAAACCACTTCCCTTTCCACAATCTCTGCCTCTCTGCGCGATCCGTTGCGATGCCAACATGGGTGTCCGCCCCGGCTATTGCCTTGCCGGCTTGGTTTGATGCTGCTTGACTGCGGGCGCAACCGGGCACTGCCCCCAAGTAGCTCGACATTCCGATGTCGAAACTTATGTCGAACGCGTTGGGGTTATCAGTGCGGAGGTCTCAAAAGCGTGTTGCCCGGGTGGTTTCAGCCGCGGAGCGGCGCAAGAGAGTAGCCCACGGCGTCAGCCGTGGGGATTGATGAAGTCGAGAAAGAAGCCCCGGCAGGGGCGAAAGGAATTGCTCGCTGTGGGAGGGTTTTCTGTCGCCCCTGCCGGGGCTTTCTGCGTTCGAACAACTCATTCCCACGGCTTGCGCCGCGGGCTACGATCTGCCGCGCCTCCGGCGCTCGATAGCGTGTTGCCCGGGTGGTTTCAGCCGCGGAGCGGCGCAAGAGAGTAGCCCACGGCGTCAGCCGTGGGGATTGATGAAGTCGAGAAAGAAGCCCCGGCAGGGGCGAAAGGAATTGCTCGCTGTGGGAGGGTTTTCTGTCGCCCCTGCCGGGGCTTTCTGCGTTCGAACAACTCATTCCCACGGCTTGCGCCGCGGGCTACGATCTGCCGCGCCTCCGGCGCTCGA
>DYDC01000116.1:3312-8002 GCA_020718125.1 Methylacidiphilum sp.
GCTTGCGCCGCGGGCTACGATCTGCCGCGCCTCCGGCGCTCGATAGCTGCAACGGTCCGGCCAGCGTGCGCACACGGCGGTTTGGACAACACGCCCTCGGCATCGGAATGTCGAGCTACGGTAGCCGCCCCCTCACTGCGGGCGGAACTCCAAACGGAGGCAGTGTCAAGATGCGCCGCTTGACCTCTGAGTCTGGATTTTCATTTTGCATCGCCGTGCCGATGGGCTAGGGTTCCCGGCCTTATGAATCGTTGGATGGGCCGCTCCACGCGGCGGATTGCATCATGGAAAACGGCGGGGGCTGCCGGGAGTATTGCCGGACTTCTGCTCACGACAGCCTGCTTCACCGGTTGCGGCGACCCGCCCATCACCGCCCAGCGCGTGCCCAAGGAGAAAACACCCCCCGCAGCCGCCGACCCGCATGGCCACGCGCAAGGCGATCCACACGGCCACGGCATGACGCCGCCGGCGCGGGCCGCGCTGGAGTGGAAGCTGCCCGCCGGCTGGAAGGAAGCGACGACGGGCCGCATGGCGCTCGCGTCGTTCACCATCGCCGGTGAAGGCGGCGCCGAGGCGCAGGTCAGCGTCACCGCGCTGCCCAACGTCGTCAAGCATGAGGCGGACATCGTGAACATGTGGCGGCAGCAGTTCGACCTGCCCGCGGTCGGCGCGGACGAGGCGCTCGGAGCACTCCGGCCCGTCGAGGTCGGTGCTGACAAAGGCCGGCTGTTCGAGGCTGCCTCAAAAGCCGCTGAAGGCGCGACGGCGAGGCGCATCGTCGCGGCGATGGCCCACCGCAGCGACGCGAGTTGGTTCTACAAGCTCAGCGGCGACGCGAAGGTCGTCGAGGCGCAGAAGGCGGCGTTCATCGAGTTCCTCAAGTCCATCCGCATCAAGGAAGGCGTCGCGCCCGCCGAAGCCCAGGCGGAAACAGCGCCAGCGCCCGCCGCTCCCGCCGCACCCGCATCCGCTCCTGCCGCGGAGTCCACGCAGAAGTGGAAGGTCCCCGCACAATGGACGACGGTCGCCGCGGGGATGATGCAACTGGCGAAGTTCGCCGTCCCGGCGCGCGGCGACGCGAAAGCGGAGGTCGCCGTCAGCGTGTTCCCGAACGACACCGGCGGCACGCTCGGCAACGTGAACCGCTGGCGCCAGCAGATCGGCCTCGAACCCGTCACCGAGGCGGAGTTGCTGAAGCAAGTCACAACGCTGGATCCCGCGACCCCGCAGGCGTTCCTCGTGGACCTGAAGAACAACGACCGGCAACTCATCGCCGCCGTCGTGCCGCGAGGCAGCCAATGGTTCTTCTACAAGCTCACGGGCGCCACGGCCGCCGTCGCGCCGGAGAAGGACGCGTTCGTTGCCTTCGTGAAATCGGAGCCGTAATCCATCATGGATCGCCTCTGGGCTTTCCTGACCTCGCTCCGGCTCACGGTGGTGTTGCTGGCGTTCAGCATCCTGCTGGTCTTCATCGGCACCGTCGCGCAGGCTGACGAGGGTCTTTATCAGGCGCAGGAGCGTTACTTCAAGCAGTGGATCGTGTGGGGCTTCAGCTTCTTCGGCCACAAGGTGCCGCTGCCGCTGCCGGGCGGTTACATGGTCGGCTTCATGTTTCTCGCCAACCTCCTCGCCGGCCACATCAAGCGGTTCGAGTGGGGCTGGCGCAAGCTCGGCATCCACCTGACCCACGCGGGCGTCATCCTCCTGCTGGTGGGCCAGCTCACCACCGACCTGTTCTCGCGCGAGACGCAGATGCGGTTCGCCGAGGGCGAGACGCGCCATTACTCCGAGAGCGCGATGAGCCATGAACTGGTCTTCATCGCCGACGCGGACGCCGGCACGCAGGAGATCGTCGCGATCCCAGCCAAACGGCTCGCGCGCGGCGGCGAACTGCGCCACGCCAGCCTGCCGTTCACGATCCGCGCCAAGAACTGGCGGCCGAACTCCCAGCCGGCGTTCCGCGCGCCGATGCAACAGCCGGGCGGCCCGCCGCTGGCCACCCACGGCATCGGGCAGCATTTCGATTTCATGCAGGTGGAGGAAACGCGGAAGATGGATGACCGGAACATCCCGACGGCCGTCATCGAGATCGTGCCGCCGCAGGGCCAGTCCGGCACGTGGGTCGTGTCAGCGTGGGCGGGCGACCCGTCGCTCGTCTCGGCCGTCCGCGCCAGCCACACCCGGCAGGCCGGCCCACAGATGGCCCGGCAGATCGTCAGCCACCTCACCGCGCCGCAGACCATCGAGGCCGGCGGGAAGACCTGGACGTTCACACTGCGCCCCCTGCGCGTCTATAACCCGTTCTCGATGACGCTGCTGCAAACAACCCACAAGGTCTATCCCGGCACGGATATCCCGAAGGATTTCCGCAGCCGCGTGCGCATCGAGAACCCGCGGACCGGCGAGAACCGCGAGGTGGAGGTCTTCATGAACAGCCCGCTGCGCTACGGCGGGCTGACTTTTTACCAATACCAGATGGGCCGCGACGAACTGGACGCCAACCGCGGCTCCAGCACTCTGCAGGTCGTCCGCAACCCGTCGTGGCTGACGCCCTATGTGGGCTGCATCATCGTCGGCATCGGCCTCACGCTCCAGTTCATGATCCATCTGGTCGGGTTCGTTTCGAGGAAGAAGGCCGCATGAAAAAGTGGCTCCCACATATCGTCACCGGCGTCATGGCCCTGTGGGTCCTCTCCACGCTGCGCCCGCCCGCGGACAAGGATTTCGGCTATGCCGGCTTCGGCCTGCTGCCGGCGGTGTTCAACGGCCGTTGCCAGCCGCTGGACTCCATCGCGCGCAACTCGCTGCTGCAAATCCGCGAAAAACAGGTCGCCAACATCGAGCCGTGGAAGGGCGGGTTCGAAGGCCCGAAGCTCATCCCGGCCATCGAATGGCTCGCGGCGGTGATGATGAAGCCGGAAGTCTCCGACGGCTGGCAGGTGTTCCGCATAGACCATCCCGAACTCATCTCGCTGCTCAAGCTGACCGGGAAGGACAAGGAGAAGAAGTCCGACGGCAAACATTATTCATGGAGCCAGATGCAGCCGTCGCTCGACGCGCTGGACAAGGAGGTCAAGCGCGCCGCCCGCGTCGAGGGTGCGCAGCGGACGCCGTTCGACCAGGCCGTGCTGAAGCTCCAGCAGCGCCTGATGCTCTACACGCGGCTGAAGAACACGCTCCAGCCGCGGGACGCCGCCGACTGGCCGCGCGAACTGGCCGAATACGAGAAGCTCATCGAGCCGGGCATGGCCGCCATGCGCGCGCAGGAAGCCGGCAAGGAACACGACAAGGCCGTGCTGGAGAAGTTCATGGGGTTCATCCAGCGATTCTCCACGATGACTGAAGTGGAGCCGCCGCTCATCGTGCCGCCGCACCACCCTGAACGCTCGCGCGACGAGTGGATGCGCATGGGCGAGGCGTTGATGGAAGGCGCGCGCGACAACAAGATGCACGAGGCCGTCGGCCACTACGCCACGATGGCCGGGGCGTTCCGCGGCGGCAAGCCCGACGATTTCAACCGCGCGGTCCAGGCGTATCGCCGGACGCTTGAGCCAGCGCTCGGCCCGGAGCTGATGAAGGCCGGCCGCGAATGCTTCTTCAACCGGCTCCAGCCGTTCTATGCCTCGATGGTCATCTACGTGCTCGCGTTCCTGCTCGCGTGCGCGTCGTGGGTCAACATGTCCGACACGCTGCGCCGCTCGGCGGTGTGGCTGGTGGCGCTGGCGTTCATCGTCCACACGGCGGGGCTGGTGTTCCGCATGTGGCTGGAGAGCCGGCCGCCCGTCACCAACCTCTATTCGTCGGCCATCTTCATCGGCTGGGGCGCGGTCGTGCTCGGCATGGTGCTGGAACGGTTTTTCCGGGACGGCATCGGCACGGTCGTCGCCTCGGCGGTCGGGTTCATCACGCTCCTCATCGCCCACCACCTCTCACTCGGCGGCGACACGATGGAAATGATGCGCGCGGTGCTCGACACCAACTTCTGGCTCGCCACCCACGTCGTCACCATCACCATCGGTTACTCCAGCGCGTTCGTGGCCGGGTTCCTCGCCGTCATCTACGTCCTGCGCGGTGCGTTCACGCGGACGCTGAGCGAGGCCACCGGCGCGGCCCTGTCGCGGATGGTCTATGGCATCGTCTGCTTTGCGACGCTGTTCAGCTTCATCGGCACGGTGCTCGGCGGCATCTGGGCCGACCAGTCGTGGGGCCGGTTCTGGGGCTGGGACCCGAAGGAGAACGGCGCGCTCATCATCGTGCTGTGGAACGCCCTCATCCTCCATGCGCGTTGGTCCGGGATGGTCCGCGAGCGCGGCCTGATGAACATGGCCATCGCCGGCAACATCGTGACGAGCTGGTCGTGGTTCGGCGTGAACATGCTCGGCATTGGCCTCCACAGCTACGGCTTCATGGACGCGGCCTTCCTGTGGCTGATGGCCTTCGTCATCAGCCAGCTCGTGTTGATCGCCATCGGCCTGCTGCCGGACGACTGCTGGCTCAGCCTCCGCAACCGCCCGGCCCAGAAGTCCGACAGGCAAAATGGAAACGGCTCCAAGCTGGCGTCGGCGTAGCCGCATCCACGCAACGCGCCCCTGGCGCGAATGAAATGCCGGAGCGGGGCGTTCATCCCGCGTTTGCGAGACTGCCAGCCCCGCCCCGGCGTCCCGCAGGGACGCTCGAAAATAGCCCACCG